>JAEKLQ010000034.1 GCA_019509785.1 Fibrobacterota bacterium
AGAAGGCGGGTGGAGGAGGCAAGCCGCATGGAAAGGGCAATCCTAATGCCCCGGTAGCCCAGGCGGCCCTGAAGCTTATCTCTTCCCGGTCGACCTCTTCTTCGCTGTCGAGCTATGACCTCATGAACCAGAAGTTCGCCAAGGACCTGGATAAGGTGATCAATAACGTGGCCGGTTTGACTAAGACGGGGCAAACCCGCCTGGGCGGCCGCCGCGGTAAGGTCGATGGCGCATGGAATGAAGGTTATGCGGTTGGCGGTTCCGGCGGCGTGGACGACTTGCTCGGCGGCCTTTGGGGCGGCGATGCGGGTCCCCTCGGCGTCAAGGCCAAGGGCGGTCTCGGGCTGAAGGCTCCTTCGGCTTCCGATATCGACATGGGCCAGGAAAGCGGCCAGCGGTCCACGGAGTCCATTCTCCGCGTGATCCGGCAGCATACTCCCGGTTTACGTCATACGTACAACAAATACCTGAAGACGAATCCCGGCTTCAAGGGGAAAATCACCCTGAAGTTCGCGATCGCCCCGAGCGGTTCCATCGTGGAGCTGACCATTGTCGGCACTACGACGGGCGTATCGGAGTTCGATCAGGAAGTCCGGGATAAGGTCCGTACGTGGAAGTTCGAGCCCGTGAAGGGCAAGAGCAACGACGTAGTGACGGTCCCCTTCACCTTCAGCGAATAACAGTCAAACGATTCGTTTCCCATAAGCCGGCGCCCATTCCAGGGCGCCGGCTTTATTTTTTCTGCTTCTGATTGAAAGCGATCCGGCATTTATGTAGAATTTTGCGGAAACGGCGCATGCGCGCAGGAGGAAATCCCATGACCCAGACCCGGCTCCCGCTCACAGCGGTTGGACTTCTCGTATTCGGGAGCATCCAATCTTCTTGGGCGACCTATTCCCGAGTGGAATCAATGGGTAAAAGGGCCGATTTCTTCATGGATGATATCAGCATTTTCGACAACCCTGCCAATATGAACATTTTCCCGAATTTCCTGATCGGGGAATTGGGTGTGTACCGCCAAGGTCCGGGGGATACCTCCGCAAACGTGCGTCGCAACATCGATCCCTCCAATTCATGGTTCGGCGGCATCTTTTCGTACTCCCTTTCCAAGAGCAAGGAATCGGGGAACCTTTATCCGCAGATCAGCCTGGGCGGCGCTTTCAACCGCCGGGACGAGGACCTGCTGCAACTCTTGCCGGACAGCGTTTGGGATGGCACCAAGTCCGTACCCGTGCCCGAGCCGGCGACTAACTTCGATGGTTTCCTGGGCATGACCATGTCCAATGGCGGTATGCTGGGTTCCCATGTTTACGTTGCCATGCAGGAAGGCGCGGATCTCCGGAATGGACGGGTCCAGGGTTCGCCGAACAACGACATCAATGTCTACGTGCTGCGCGGGGATCTGGGCCTGAATTGGCCGGTAGCCCGCAATGTCGATGGGGAATTATCCATAGGCGGATCGGTGATCAGCTACGGGCCGAAGCAGATTGATCCGGAATATTCCTATTTCGTTCGCGGCCGCGCATTCTCTACGCTGGAGATCATTAACGGCGAGCTCGTGCCGATTTTCAACTATAGCATGCTCGAAGCCCCTGGCCGCGAGCTAATGAAGGTGCACTTCGGCTTAGGTGTGAACGTCTCCTTGGATCGCGGATTCTTCTGGCTTGGGGCGCAGGGGATTTTCGACGAGGACTCCAAGACAGGCATGGTCCAGAACGCGGATGGCACGGTGCGGTATGATTACAGCAGCAACCGAAACACGGACCAGACCATGCGCGGGGGGTTGGTGTCTTTCGGCATCGAAAGGAACGTCTGGTGGGATTGGTTGGTTCTTCGGGTCGGTGGCCAGAAGGAAATCACTTACCGTAACCAGACCAGCAACGGCGGCAATCCGCTCGAAACCTTCAACTACATCTACACGAATCCCACCAACGACGGAAGCATCAACGATGCGGTCGGTTTCGGCGTCGGCATCAATATCGAGGAAAAGCTCAAGGTTGATGCGACTTTGGCCGAAGACTTGCCGTACACCTTCGGCAACCTGTTCTCGGGCCCGATGCATCACCTGATCAATCGTATCTCCGCCACCTACTCCTTCTAGGCGGAGCGGGGTCCCCGTCTGGCAAGGGCCGTGACGGGATGGCCGCGACGATGCTTTTAGCTGCTCCCTTTAGTACATTGCCGGCGATGCTTCCTGCCCGACGGATCGCTTGCCGGAGACTAGCCATATTGGCTTTGGCATGCAGTACCCTGATGCTCTGCTGCGGCTGCGGATCTTCCACGGAAACCATGCAGAAGAAGTTGGAGAAGATCGGCGCGGCCGACTTGCAGGACATCGTTTCCGAGATTCCGTCTCAAGCGCGGGCGGCCAAATTAGCGCGCCCCTTTTTCAAGATCGATTCCTATCAGGAATTCCATGGGGACACGGCAATCGTCTTCCAAGCCATGGCGACGATGTATTTCTTCTACCTCGATCCTTCCCTCGACTTATGCCAGATGCGGAAGTACCGTTACCAGAGGACGGCCGGGATGTGGGATCGGTACGAGGTGAAGCTCGTCCATTTCCCTTCACAATTTTCTGGCATCCAGGGGGAATAGTTTTTAGAATTGTGTGGAACCAGGAATCTTTTGGTTCTGCTTTGGTCATCGTCCCCGGGCCTTGAGAGAGGCCACTTCCAGGAGGGATATCCCCTTTGTTCGGCTTCCTTTCCAGTGACATCGGTATCGATTTGGGAACCGCGAATACCCTCGTCCACGTCAGCGGGCGCGGAATCGTCATCAATGAACCCTCCGTAGTCGCCGTAGAGCGGCGCACCAACAAGGTTTTGGCCATCGGTTCGGAAGCCAAGCGAATGCTGGGCCGCACTCCCGGCGAGATCATCGCGGTCCGCCCCATGAAGGACGGCGTGATCGCCGATTTCCAGATGGTGGAAAGCCTGCTCACCCGCCTCATCCAGATCGCGCAGAAGTACCCGCTCTTCTTCTTGCGCCCCCGCATCGTGGTGGGCGTGCCTTCAGGGATCACCGAAGTGGAAAAGCGCGCGGTCCTCGAATCGGCGCAAAAGGCGGGCGCCCGCGAAGTCTACCTGGTAGCCGAGCCCATGGCGGCGGCCATCGGCATGGGCATTCCCGTTGAAGATCCCTCCGGCAACATGATCATCGATATCGGCGGCGGCACCTCGGAAATCGCCGTGATCGCGCTGTACGGCATCGTCTGCGACGCCTCGGTGCGCGTGGGCGGCGACGAGATGGACGAGGCCATCATCAACTACCTGAAGAAGAACTATAACCTCCTGGTGGGAGAAGGCACCGCCGAGAAGATCAAGATGCAGATCGGATCGGCTTACCCGCTCGACCACGAACTGGAGATGGAAGTACGCGGCCGCGACCTCATGGCCGGCATCCCGCATACCCTCAAGATCACCTCGGCGGAAATCCGCGAGGCCCTGGCCGAGCCCGTGAACGCCATCGTGGAGGCCGTCAAACGGGCCTTGGAGCAGACTCCGCCCGAGCTTTCCGCGGATATCCTGGAGAAGGGAATCGTCATGACCGGAGGCGGATCCCAGCTCCGCGGCCTGGACGAACTGCTGCGCCAGGAAACCAATCTGCCGGTGAACGTGATCGACGACCCTCTGGTGTGCGTGTGCAAGGGCACGGCGCGCATCCTCGAGGACATGGACAAGTATTATAAGGTTTTGATGGAGGCGAGCCGCTAACCCGACCCCGCCTTACCACCGGACCCCTTCCCTGTGAGCATTTTCGACTGGTTCTTGAGGCTCTTCACCTTCGGGAAGGGCATCGTATCCCTCATCCTTTGCGTCATCTTCTGCGCGGTCCTTATCTCGCTGAAGCACCCCGAGCGCGAAACGTTCCATGACGTGATGATCAGCACGTTCTTATATCCCGCTCAATACATACTTTCCAAGACGACCCGAACGGTCATGATTTACAGGGAAAACGAAGAGTTGAAGCACCAGAATGCCGCCTTACGCCTGGAGAACGATTACCTGGTGCAGGCCATCAGGGAGTTGCCGCGCGTCCAGGAGATGGAGGCTTTCGGGGCGCGCAGCAGGTTGAAACTGAAGATGGCCCAGATCTCCGCCGAAGATCCGGGACGCTTTTCCAACAACTGGGTCATCAACCTCGGCAAAGAGGATTCGGTAGACGCGAACATGCCGGTGATAACCGCTTCTGGAATAGTGGGAAAGACCGCCAAGTGTTACCACAGCCATTGTCTGGTGCAGGGCCTCACCGATCCGAGCTGTAAAGTCTCCGTGCTTTGCAATCGCACCCGGGTCAAGGGCATGTTGGAAGCCTGGCCCGGCGGGAAGCTGGTCGCCCGGTTCCCCGTCGATGGCGACATTGGCGCTGGCGATACCGTGGTGACCTCGGGAATGGGCGGGGTCTTCCCGAAAGGCCTGCTGGTGGGCGTAGTGGCGGGGGAACATCAGGACGCCAGCGAAGGTGCGGATATCCTTAAGGGGATGGAAGTCAAGCCGTTCCAGAATCCCCATCGAGTGGAAGAGGTTTTCGTCCTTATCCGGCCGGATTCCTGGACCTTGGGGAAGGAATAATGAACTTCCTGAAAAGCCTCAGCTTTCTGGTACTCGGTTTGATCTTGCAGCAGACCTTGATCCAGCTCATCTCCATCGGCTCCATCAAGCCGGACCTGGTGATGGTGGTGCTGGTGGCGGTTTCCATGCGTTACGGTTCCCTGGTGGGCCTTTTCAGCGGATTGGCCATCGGTTTGGTCCAGGACGTGTATGCCATTGATGCCTTGGGCGCCAATGCCCTGGCCAAATGCCTGGTCGGATACGGCACCGGGCTCCTGGATGAAAAGGTGATCAAGGTAATGCCGGCTACCAAAGTGCTTTTCCTCGGCGTCGCTTTCCTCGTGCACGACCTGGTATATTCCTTGGCTGCCGGCTTCCATGGAGCCGCCTTTTGGAACGCCTTGTTGACGCGCACCGTACCCTCCGGGATTTACACCTTGCTCCTCGGTTCCCTCGTGTTCTATTTCATCATCGCGCCTTCCCGGGCCGAAGCCTGACCATGCGCAACGATAACGCGGCCCGGCTGGACGATCCTTTCTACCGCAAGCAAATCAGCCGCAACATCCTGATCATCTTCGGGTGCATGCTGCTGGGCTTGTCCGGGCGCCTTTTCTACTTGCAGATCATCAAAGGAAGCTACCACCAGAAGCTTTCCGAGCAGAACAGCATGCGCTTGCAAATCGTGCACGCCACCCGCGGTCTCATGTACGATCGGAACGGCGCCTTGATCGCCCGCAACCGGCCGTCGTACCAGGTGGCCATACTGCCTACGCAGTTGAAGGAGCCGAAGCAGGTCTTCGCCAACCTGATGCGTTTCCAGGACAGTTCCGGCAACCGGCTTTTCGATTCGGCCCTGGTGACCTGGAGCCTGGAACGCGGCCGTTGGAAGAAGTTCCAACCCCTGGTAATCCTGGAAGACGCCTCCCCGGAAGTGGTGGCCATGGTGGAAGAACATCAGCTTGATCTGCCGGGAGTGGTGACCGTCATGGATTCGCGGCGATCCTATCCCTTCGGTTATAACGCCGCCCACGTGCTCGGCTATATGGACGAGATCAAGGAGGACGAGCTGGAAGCCTTCTCCGATCGCCGGGAGCGCACCGGGGACAGCATTCCGTACCAGAAAGGCGACCGCATCGGGCGCAAAGGACTGGAGAAAACCTACGAGCCTTATTTCCGGGGCCGGGACGGCGTGCGGTACATCAAGGTCAACGCCTTCGGCAAGGAGATGGAGGTCATCAAGGAAATGCCCCAGGTGCAGCCCGTGGCCGGCTACAACCTGGTTACCACCCTCGACATGCGCTTGCAATGCTTGGCCGAATCCCTGATGGCGGATACCCTGCGGGGGGCGGTGGTCGCCATCGATCCGCGCAACGGGGAGGTGCTGGCGATGGCCTCCAGCCCGCGCATGGACGGCAACATCTTCTCCCTTTCGCGGGAGAAGCGGTCCAAGGAGTGGGCCAAGCTGGCCCTGGATCCCGCCATGCCGTTGAACAATCGCGCCACCGTAGGCGGGTACGAACCTGGTTCGACCTGGAAGGCGCTCATGAACGTGGCCGCCTTGCAATCGGGGAAAATCACCCCCACGGAACATATGCCCAAGGGATGCACCGGCGGCTACCGGTTCGGCAACCGCACGTGGCGTTGCTGGGATCCGAAAGGCCATGGCTCTTTGGGGATGGTCGATGCCTTCATGCAATCGTGCGACGTGTACTACTACCAGGTGGGCCTCGAGATCGGGATGGACATCATCAACCGGGTGGCCCGGGAATTCGGCTTGGGGGCGACCACCGGGATCGATCTGGACGACGAGCGTTCCGGAATGCTGGTGGATTCGGCGAGCTATATGCACCGGTTCGGCAAACGCGGATGGACCTGGTCGCGCGGCCTGGTGCTGAACCTCTCCATCGGCCAGGGACAGATCGCCACGCCTTTGCAGCTCGCGAATTATTGCGCCGGGCTCGCCAACGGCAAGGTGGTATACCGGCCGCATCTCGTCAAGGAAGTACGGGATCGCGCCGGCAAGACTGTGCAGACGTTCCAGCCCCAGGTTATCCAGCAATTGGATTTGACCCCGGAGCAACATGAGATCGTCCTGAAGGCGATGGAGGCGGTTGTGAACAACCCCAGGGGCACGGGCGGGCGGGCAAGGCTGCCGGACGTTATCGTGGGAGGCAAAACCGGATCGGCGGAGAATCCCCACGGCGAAAAAACCCATGCCTTGTTCATCGGCGCCGCGCCCTTGTATCAGCCCGAAATCGCCATCGCGGTGGTTCTGGAAAACGTTGGCCATGGAGGTTCAATTGCCGCACCCATCGCTGGGGCGATTTTCCGCGAATATTTCAAGCGGAAAATGGCCGGAACGTAGCAAGTCCTTCGACATCCCGATGCTGGTGACCTTGGGTCTGATCATGTTGATCGGCCTCTCGGCGGTCTATTCAGCCTCGTGGGATCAACCCGGCCAGAAATGGCTCAAGCAATGCCTTTACGTGGTCCTGGGCGTCATCGCCATCGGCGCCATTTTCCTCGTGCCGCCGAAGGTGTTCTACGCCATGGCCTATCCCGCCTGGATCGTTTCCCTCTTCCCGTTGCTGTACATCATCATCTTCAAGGCCAATTCCGTGGAGCGTTGGATCGCCCTGCCGGGAGGCTTCAACCTGCAGCCCTCGGAGTTGACCAAGGTCGCTCTATTGCTGGCGATGGCGCGATTGTTGTCCTTCCAACCCATCCAAATCGCCCGACCTAAGACCCTCATCGCGCCGGCGGCCCTGTTCTTCTTCCCGTTCATCCTGGTCCTGAATGAGCCCAATCTCAGCACGGCCCTTTCCTTCGTGGCCATGACGGGGGTGATGGCATATTGGTCCGGGCTCGCTATGCGGGAGATCTTCCTATTGGCTTCGCCGGTGCTGTCCGTGGCGTTGTCATTCCACAATCTGGCGTGGGCCGGCCTGTTCATCGTCTTGATCCTGATCGTGGCGCTTTCGCGCATCAATCTCAAGATCGGGGCCCTTATCCTGCTTATCAATATCATCGCGGGGTTCGGGGCCATCTTCGTGTGGAACAAGGTGCTCTACGAGCATCAGCGCGATCGCATCATGACCTTCATCAATCCCCAGCGCGATCCCTTGGGGGCGGGTTATCAGGTGCTGCAATCCAAGGTGGCCATCGGATCGGGGCAATTGGTGGGGAAGGGTTATCTCAACGGGACGCAGACGAACCTGAGCTTCCTGCCCGAGGAGCATACCGATTTCATCTTCTCGGTGTGGGCGGAGCAATTCGGCTTCCTCGGCTGCATCGCCTTGCTGGCCCTTTACCTTTATCTCTTGCACCGGATCCTGAGGACGGGGATGGATATCCGCAACCGGTTCGTAAGCCTGGTGGGAGCCGGCGTGGCCGGCATCCTCGGCTTCCATATCATCGTGAACGTGTCCATGACCATCGGCATGATGCCGGTAACCGGTTTGCCTTTGCCCTTCATGTCCTATGGCGGATCCTTCCTGATTTCCTGCCTGATGATGATCGGGCTGCTCATCAATCTCCGGGCCCATGGGCACAATCTCTAATCGCGCGCGGCGTATCGGGGCCTTCCTTTCGGCCCTTTGGATGCCCCCGGAGTGCGTCCATTGCCGGAATGACCGGTGGCTGGGCCTGCCCCTCTGCCGCGATTGCCATCGTTCCCTGAAACCTTGGCTGGCGGAAAAGCCGGAAGCCTACCGGATCCGCGACAGCCGCTTCTTGTTCGTCCTATCGCCGGCGTTGTCCGTTTTGATCCATGGATTCAAGTATCATCATCGGCGGCGATATGCCGCGTACTTATGCGCGTGCGCCCGCCGCCGACCCGGACTGGCCGCCTGGGCCGCGGGTTTCGATGCCCTGGTTCCCGTGCCCGTTCACCGGGGCCGCCGCCGTGAACGCGGCTACAACCAAGCCGAAGTCATCGCGGGGCATTTGGGGGAACTTTGGGGGCGTCCGGTCTGGCCCCGCGCCTTGGTCCGCAAACGTTCCACGCGATCGCAGACGCGCCTGTCCAAAGGGGAGCGTGGCCGTAACCTCGAAGGCGCCTTTGCCTGCCCGGATGGGAGCCTCAAAGGCAAGCGTATCCTCCTTATCGATGACGTGTTCACGACGGGGGCCACTTCGGAGGCCTGCGCCGCCGCGCTTTTGCGGGCCGGGGCGGCCGAGGTGGCGGTATTCGCCTTGGCGAAAGTGGAACCAGGATCCCCGGAAGAAGACTTCGTCCGAGAGTTAGAGGCGGCGGCGGCGTACGCAGCCTAGCCCGATCCTGCGCAGGATCCGGCGCAAATCCCTTCCTGACGCTATATTTGCATACGGGTTCCGAATACATTCCGAGGGGTTATTATGAGGGGATTGGTTTCCGCGTTATTCATGACGACCGCGATGACGGCGGTTTTCGCCGGTCCGAACGATTCGAACTGGGTGCAGATGCTGAGGAAGGGGGATACCAAGCTCAGCGATTGGACCGCGAAGATCCAGGGGCGCGCCGTGGGGGAGAATCCATATAACTCCTTCAGCTATGCCGAGACTTCCGATGGACAGCCCAGGCTCCTCGTCACCGATACGGTGACCTATAACAGCGGTAGCTACGGCTACGGCCACCTTTTCTACAAGACGCTGTATTCGGATTACATCGCGCGGGTGCAGTACCATTTTCCGACCAAGCAATCTTTCGCGAGCGCGAGCGGCACGTGGACCATCCAGAACAACGGCTTGATGCTGCATTGCCAATCCGCCGCCTCCATGACGCAAGGTCAAGACTACCCCCAATCCCTAGAAACCCAGTTGCTGGGGTACTGGAGCCAAGGCTGGGCTACGATTCCGTTACCACGACGGCCAAGGGCGCCAACTCGACCAACGCCGATTGGCCGGGCAAGGACATCTGGGAATTCACCATGGTGAAAGTCCTCGATTCGACATCCGTAACCATTTGGAACCGCAATAAGGAATCGGACCCATGGGATTCGGTGATGTACTATACCAGCCCGCGGAAAGGCCAGGTGAGTTCTACCAGCAGCACGGGCACTACCACGGCGCTCGGTTCAGGATACATCTCCATCCAGATGGAAGGGACCAGCACCGAGTTCGCCAAGATCGAGGTCCTGAATCTGGTCGGCTGCATGACCAAGGGGGACACCGCTTACCGCGCCTATTTCGTGAAGAACGATGCGCAGGCATGCTCCGGGGTAACCAACCTCGCCTCATTGCAATCCAAGGCCGGCGACATCTTCACCTTGCATGGGAATCTTATCCAGGCCACCGCCGAAATCCTCCAAGTGGATGCCTTCGACGTGAAGGGCGTCCAGGTTTCCTCATGGCGCGGCGCGGGCCGTACCTCCATGGACATCGGGGCCCTGCGTCCGGGCCTTTACAACATGCGCGTGCAAACGCGGGGCGGAACGGCCCAAGCCGTATACGCCAAGTTGTGAGGACCGTACCGGCCGGATAAAGGGGGCGGAGGGTGAGGGATTCGAACCCCCAAGCCTTGCGGGCGGCGGTTTTCAAGACCGCTGACTTACCAGTTAGCCTAACCCTCCGGAGTCGCTAAAACTAGCATAAGCCCAAAGGCGGCGCAACGCCGCCCCGCATATTTCCGCATCGCAATACTCCATGATTGGCCGGGACCGCGCGGCATTCAGTAAGCCTCGAGTCCTGCGCTTATCCGTTTCCATCTTTTTGCGGAAACGCCCGATTCGTTTGGGATATAATGGTCGGGTCGGAAACCGGCCCTCCGGATTCCGGAAGGAGTTGCGCGATGCTTCGTTTTCCCCGCATACGGAATTTCATGGCCGTCCCCGCCGCTTTGCTCACGGCCTTGACCCTTATGGATTGCGAGCCAGGCAAGTCCCTGGATGCAGTAACCACGAATACCACGCCGCCGGAATCGGGCTTCGTCGCCAAGATCGAAGTGACTACGGCCCCGACCAGCGTGCTGCCGTCCGATACGGCTACGGTGGAAATGGCCTTCACCGACTCCGCCACGGGGAACCCGCTCAAAGGGGCCCGGCTCAATATAACCAGCACCCAGTTCATCATCCTCGCGTCCTCGTCGGCGAGGACGTTCAGCTCCGATTCCCTGCCCGATGACGGCAAATTTTCTTTCCGCATCGTTTCGACCGCTACCGGCACCGGGACCGTGAACGTGCGGGTGACATCGGGTACCAAGGTCCGCACCAAATCGATTACCGTGCTGGTGACCGAGAAGCCGGTAGCCCCGAAGATCGTGGAGACCTTGCCGAACAAGGTGGCTGTAAAGGAATCCACCTCCGTCTCCTTTACCGTGCTTGATTCGATCCAGGAAAAGCCTTTGGCCAATGCCGTGGTAACCGTCAGCAGCGTGCTTTACACGATCTTGGATCCGAAAGCCAATGACACGCTTTCGACCGACACGACCGGTAGCGACGGCAAGGCGGCTTTCCGCGTTTATACGGCGACCAATGGGGGCGGGGCGGGGACTTTGACCGTGAAGGTGAAGACCGCGGCGGGCGTATCCCGCACCTTGACCTACACCTTGGCCACCTCGGAAGACTCGGTCCAGGATCGACCCCGTAAAATGGTCTTCACCGCCTTGCGCTCCAGCCTGCGCGCGGACGGGACCGATTCCACGCAACTGACCGTTCTGGTGAAGGACGACAATAACAATCCCCTTCCGGGCGAGAAGATCCGGTTCACCGCCACCGGCGGCGTGGTCCGGGCCGAAGCGACCACGGACGAATGGGGGACGGCAGCTACCGTGCTACGCTCTGAGCGCGTCAACAAGACGGTGGTAGTAACCGCCACATTGGAAAAAACCGGCGCTACCGCGCAGCAAGAAGTGGCCTTCGACGGCATAAACATCGTCATCAACCCCGCCAAGCGCGTATTGATGACCAACAACCTGAACACCATCCTCTTCGAGTTGCGCGATGGTAGTAACGTGCCCATTTCCGGCGACTCCATGGAGATAGTCGCCAAGGGCGCGACGAACGGGTTCAATGGCGACGGCAAGGACTCCCTTCTGGTCGTCACCGATACCAAAGGGCAATACAAGGCGAACATCATCAGCGATAAGGCCCAAACCATCGTGATCGTGGCCCGGGCCTTGGGATCCAAATCCGAAGACACGGTGTATTACACCAGCGATGTCATGTCGTTGTCCTCTTCCAAGGACGCCATAAATGGCGATGGCCTTGATCAGGCCACCATCACGGCGACCCTGAAACGCGGAGATAATTCGGCCATCCAAAACGCGCAGGTCAAATGGACCACGACCTTCGGAGATTTCAAATCGACCCCCTTCACCCAGACCGATGGAACCGGGAAAACCAGCATCGTGCTGCGGAGCCCGCGGGGTTCCGGTCTCGCGGTTATCAACGTGGAAGCCCAGGATCCCACCGGAAAGCTTTCGGCCAGCGGGAACATTACCGTAGCCGTGAAGGCATTGAAAGTGGCCCGCCTCACTATCCAGGTTTCGCCTGATAATATCCCGGTGAAGGTGGGGGAGACCCAACTTACCGCCACCGCTTACGATAGCGCGGGCAATTATATGACCGGCGTACTGGTCGGATTCCGGATGGTGAAGGGCGCGGGCGGAGGCGATGAAACCATATTGCCTCCCGTGGACTACACCAAATCGGGCCAAGCCCAATCCGTCTTCAAGGCCGGAGGGGTGATCAGCTTATACCGGGGGGTGAAACTCGCGGCCGTGGCCCTGGACATCAGCGGGACCGATACTATGGTCATCGCGTCCTCGGATACGGTGGGCCTGACGGTTTCGGGGCCGCCCAATCGGGTTAGCGTGGGCGTGAACATCCTGAAGGGCGAGAATCCCAACGATGGGACCTTCGCCTTGCCAACGGCCGCAGTCGTAACCGACGTGAACGGCAATCTCGTGGCCGACGGGACCCCCGTCAATTTCAGCACCACCCCGATCGGGGCGTATTATACGGGCATCAGCTGGATCCCGGCCAACGATCCGCCCTATTACAGCCTTACGGATACCCTCTACTATTTCCTGCCGTGGACCGATTACAACAACAACGGCAAGCTGGACGCGGATGAAACGCCAAGCGCCTATAACTCCGCCCGACCGGCCCGAGGGGAAGATAGGGACGGCAACGGGATCATCCTCGCGAGCGAGTCCTTCGTTGACATCAACCACAACGGGGTCTGGGATTCGGTGAACGCGGAACCGACCGTTCAGGTCCCGAAGAACGATACCACGGGCGGGCATTATTTCGTGGACTTCAACGGGAACGGGATCCAGGATACCGCCGAGCCTTTCTTCGATGCCAACCATGACGGCATTTGCGAATGCTCCGGTAAGCGGAACGCCAACGGCGATCTTTACGAGTCGAACTTCTTCGGCAGCGCGGCCAATCACCCGTTCCCCGGGGAAGCCTCCGTGGGCATCCCGCGGCAGGTCGCGACCGCGTCAGGCAAGGCCGCCACGAAAATCACCTACGTCCAATCGATGGCGCGGCTGGTCCGCGTAAGGATCACGGCGGAAGCCAACGGCGTAACCTCCACAGTGGACGTGGATCTGCCCATCGTTAAGGATGAAGGTAAGTGATGAAAGTCATGTGGTACCGCCGCGCCGCCGCTGTCCTATGCTTGCCCGCCCTGGCCGCGGCCTTCCCTCCGGGAGCGCCGATGTCCGAGTTCGGGCCCTCGCAGGTTTCCCTGTCCCTTTTTTTCGATCATAGCGGACAGGACTTGTTCGACGAGATGTACCCTTCGGTGATGAACACCACGGGAGTGAGCCTGGACTACGCTCCGTGGCCGTTCGTACAGGCAGGCATTTTCGGCGGCGCCACCGAATTCGACGTGGCCCTACCCGATAGCCGGCTCAGCGATACCTCGGCCCATTCCTTCAATACCGACTATTCCATTTCCGGCGGCGCGTCCCTCAAGTTGGCGACGCCCAGGGTCGCATCCGGGACGACGCGGTTGGTGGGGTTCGGCGCCGCGACCTACTACGATAACAAGGACAATCCCGGGAACGAAAAGCGCGGCCTGGTCTACGACGCCGGCGCTACCGTGCAATGCATGATCGCGAACCAGTTGAACCTGGTATTGGGCGGGGAATTCTATGCCGTCACGGGGGAGCAGACTTCCGCCCGCGGCGGGTCGACGGTGGATTTCACCACTTCCCAACCCGATGGGATCGTCGATTTCGGCCGCGGCATCGTAGGGGTGGAATGGTTCTTCAAGGGCAAGAACCGGCCTTTCATCAGCGTGGCGTTCCGGCCCACGGGCAGCTTGGGCTGGCATGATCAATTGGGCCTGCGGGGCGGATCGATTTCGGTGGCCTTGGGGGCCATGGCCACCTTGGGTAAGAAGCTACCGGACGCCGGTGAAGAAGAACCCGGCATGGCGGACGAACCTTAAGTCCCCAACAGCCATTCCTCCACGACGTCCAAGAACAATTCCCCGTCGCGCTTCCCGCACTCGATCAACTCCTTCGAGTATTCCCCGTCGAAGAGAAGGTAACTGAGCAGTTCGGAGGAGATCCATCCGCCGAACAGGTAACGCAAGGTCTTGGGAAACCGCTTGCGGTACTTGGAGGCGATGAGGCTGAAGTCGAGCATGGGGCCTACCCGGCATAGATCGATGACGCGCACGTCGCGGCTGGTTTCGGGAATCTGGGTGGCCAGCAGGTTGATGCGGTTCATGAATTGGGAATCGATGTCCACCGCGTCCAAGAACATGGAATCCAGCATGGTCGCCGCGATGCGGCCCAAGGTGGGGGCCGCATTGGTCTGCTGCTGGTAGGAATCCCCGCGCAAGCTGATGTTGATGATGCGTTCCGCCCCCATGCGGATGGCGGCATTGAGCGGGGTCATGTTGCGGAGGGATCCGTCGCCGTAAAAATGGCCGTCGATGACGACGGGAGGGAAGATGAGCGGCACCGCGCAGGAGGCTAGGATATGCTCGGTGGTAAGCGAGGTCCGCACGCCCCGCACCGTGGGCCTTTCCCATGAGGGGCAGGCTTCCCGCGTCTGGAAGAAGGTCACGTTCTTCATGTCGGTGTAATCGAAGCAGTTGAGCGCGAGCCCATGGTCCGGAAGCGTGCGCAATCTCTGCTGCACTTGGCCCATGTCCGTATTCTTCTTCAGGAAAGTGGCGAGCGGGGCGGTGCTGAGGACCGCGTTGATGAGGCTGGTCTCCTGCCCGTGGTTGCGTTGGTGGCGCGAAGAACGCACCAGGCGCACCAGGTTACGCACCACCGCCTTAAGATCCGATTCGAAGATCTGGTCGGGGGAGAGCGTGGTCCAAAGGTGTGTGATGGCCTCGATGCCGGAAGCGTAATTGGGCGCCGATTGCATCAGCCGCACGGCGTTGATCGCGCCCGCGGAGACCCCTACGATGATTTCGATTTGGCCGTTGCGGCGGAATATGTCCTGCCATGCGCTCAGGATGCCCGCCTGATAGGCGCCGCGGGCCCCTCCGCCGCTCAGGATCAATGCCACCTTTTTCCTGGCCATAGGTTGGGCCGGAGCCTTATCCCCGCCTAACCCGCGGTCGCCCGGATGGGCGCCGGGATTCCCGCCGCCACGGGCGGATGCGCCTTGGCGGCGGCCCGCATGGCTTTTTCATGCGCCGAAACCCAATCCCGGATCAAGAGCGCGGCGAGGGCGCTGGCGTGGATGGGCGCGTTATCGAGGTGGACCAGCATGATGGAAAAGGCCAGGCCAACGTCCGGTTGATCCTTCAGCTTCGCGTAACCGATGAACCAGTCGAAACGGCCCGGCATTTCCTCGCCGTCCAGGGAACCGGTCTTTCCCCCCGCTTCGACTTTTTCCATCTGGCTGGCCCTCAGGTTCTGCCGGAAGCCTTTGCGCGCGGTCCCGATCCGCACCGTCGCGCGCATGAGCTCTTGCAATTCGGGAAGATTGGCGGGGGAGATGAACGATTCCCCGCGACCGGGATCGAGGGCGATCTCGGAAGCCTTGGTGAGGTCGCGCAGGCGATGAACGAATAAGCATGGGCGAAGCCGGCCGTCGTCCCCGGCGCCCCGGGCGATCTGGAGGGCATGCCAAGGCGAGATGGTGGTTTTGGCGGTGAAGCCGCAGGCGGCTTCGGCGAGGGAAAATCCCGTGTCGGGAATTTCGATGTGGCTGGTGGCGACCGCTGCGGGCTGCATGGGTTGATTGAATCCCATCCGGGCGGCCGTGGCGCGCAGAAGGGTCGATCCCACCGACATGCCCAATACCCCGAAAGCGGGGTTCACCGATCGGGAGAAGGCTTCTTCCAGGGATATGCGCGGGACGTGCTTAAACCCTTCGTATTTGAGCTGTCGCTTATACAAGGTATGGGCGCGACCGATCAGGGGGATGCTGTCCGTGACTTCCTTGGCTTTGCACTCCAGGGCGGCGGTGGCCGTGAGGATCTTGATCAGGGAGGCGGCGGGGAAGCCGCCGCCGAAGGCCAGTCGCGGTCCGCCCGATTGGATGGTATCGTCCCGCTCGCCCAGGGCCAATACGTGCCCGCTGCGGAGATCGGAAATGAGGATAACGCCCGTCTCGGGTTTATAGCGCTCCAGATACAGGTTCACGCGCGCGTTGAGCAGCGAATCGGCATCGTACTCGGCGACCACCACGTCGCCCTTGTAGCTGAAAGTATCCGGCCGGGGATAGTTGCGCATGGGCGCGAGCCATTCGGGAGGCGCATTCGCGGGCGCCATGGTCGGGGCCAGGGCAGGCGCGGTACCGCCGCGGACTTCGGGGGTTTTGCCGCCGGCGAAAGCGCCCAGCGATATCGGGGGGGGATTTTTGGCGTGGACGTTTTGGCCCGCCCGCGCCGCGCGGGCCGCCGGATCGGAAAACAGGGCGCCGGCATAGCGCTTGGCCCCGAGGATGGCCGCCAGGGCCAAGGCCGCGAAAGCGGCGCCGCGCATCCAGGCGCGGGCCTGGCGATTGCCATAACCGAACCGCGAAATGATGCGCGAATTACGTCCGCCAAAATCGTAGCGTTGCAGTTTCAGGCGACCTCCGGAACCCGTTTACGAATGCGAGAAAGGGTGGTATCAGTGTATGATTTTTCCCGCGGGAAAAATAGGAAAAAAGCCACCCCGGCCCGCGAGAGCGCCCCGGCGCTTCCCTGCATGCGCGCCTTGGCGCTTCAGGCGGCCGAAACGGGCGGCGGCAAGAAAACCTGGCTACGATAATACCGCAATTCTTCCACCGACTCGCGGATATCGGCCAGGGCCAGATGGGTTTCCTTTTTCTTGATGGGGGGCAGGGAAGGATACCAGCGAAGGGTCAATTCCTTAACCGTGCTTACGTCTATGAGACGGTAATGGAGGAAGCGATCCAGTTCCGGCATGAGGCGGCTGATGAAGCGGCGATCTTGGCAGACCGAATTGCCGCATAGGGGGGAGGAGCGCGGCGGGCACCAAGGCGCGAGAAAATCAAGGGTAAGCCGCTCGGCCGTCGCCACCGTCTCTTGCGAGGCGCGCACGCGATCGAGCAGGCCCGATTGCCCGTGATGGGTCTTGTTCCAATCGTCCATAGCGGCCAGCGCCTCTTCGGGCTGGCGGATGGCCAGGTTGGGCCCTTCGGCGAGGATGTTGAGTTCCCCGTCGGTGACCAGGCTGGCGATCTCCAGGATCTGGTCCTTTTGCGGATCGAGGCCCGTCATTTCCATATCGATCCAGACCAGGTTCTTCGCTTGCCCGTTTTCCACTTCCCGCCCCTTTTCTTATCTTTGAGCCGCTCCGGACTACGCAATGATGCGCCCGGGCCAATCTCGGGCAGGAAAAATGGATAAGCAAAGGGAAGTCGTCATTACCGGCATGGGCATCGCCAGTTGCCTGGGCCATTCGCCGGAAGAATATTTCGGCAACCTGCTTGCCGGACGATCCGGCATCTCGAACATAACGCGGTTCGACACCACGGCTTATCCCGTCCATTTCGCCGGCGAGATCAAGTCCTTCGACGCGTCCCCTTACTTCGACGCCAAGGAGATCGGCCGCACCAGCCGCTTTATCCAATACATGATGCATGCCGCGGTAACCGCCGTGCAGCGCGCGGGTTTGAAGGATTCCAAGCTCGACACCCGCAGGGCCGGCATGATCCTGGGTTCGGGCATGGGCGGCATCGAGGTTTTCACCGACAACGCCGGCGCCCTGGAAACCAAAGGGCCCAAGCGCGTATCGCCTTTCTTCATCCCCATGTCCATCACCAATATGGCCAGCGGCATGGTCGCGATGAACCTGGGTTGGCGGGGGCCCAATTGGTCCGTATCCTCCGCCTGCGCCACGGCCAACCATGCCCTGTCCGCGGCGGCGGATCAAATCCGCCTGGGCCGCGCCGACGTCATGCTGGCCGGAGGCGCCGAAGAAGCGGTCTGCCCGGCTTCCCTGGCCGGCTTCTCCAACATGCGCGCCTTGTCCCGGCGCAACGATGATCCCGCCACCGCCTCGCGCCCCTTCGATTCGGATCGGGACGGTTTCGTGCTGGGCGAAGGCGCGGGCGTGCTCGTGCTCGAGGCCCGGGGCCATGCGGAGGCCCGCGGGGCCAAGATACTCGGAACATTGAAAGGCGTGGGCGCCAGTTGCGACGCCTACCACATGTCCGCCCCGTTGGAAAGCGGCGAGGGCGTGATGCAAGCCATCGAGGCCGCTCTGGCCGAGGCGGGCGTGGCCAAGTCCGAAATAGGCGTGGTGAACGCCCATGCGACTTCGACTCCCCTGGGTGACGTGGCCGAAGTAAAGGCCTTGACCAAGGTTTTCGGACCGCATCTGAAGAACATGAAGGTGCATTCGACCAAGTCCATGATCGGCCATTTGCTGGGCGGCGCTTCGGCGGTGGAAGCCATCGCCTTGGTGATGACCCTGAATTCGGGCGAAGTGCATCCCACCATGAACGTGAAGACTCAGGATCCGGAAATCGATATCGATTGCTCTCCCAACGCGAAGTCGCGGACCACTGCGCGCTACGGGATCAGCAACAGTTTCGGGTTCGGGGGGCACAATTCCTGCGTGGTGATCGAAAAAGGCGCGTGAGCCGCGCCTCCTCGGTAGCTTGCTTGGCGGGTCTCATGCTGGCGGCATGCGCGCCGCTCCCGCCGCAATCCCGCTCCGTCCACCAAGATCCCGATTACGGCCCGCATTCCCTGGATGATCGGACCTTGATCATCTTGCCGATCGCAATGCGGGATTCCGGCGATCCCCAGGATTTCCGCACCGCCTTTGGAAACGAAAGCCTGGAGTCGTCGCAAGACGCCGCGCTCCAAGGCCTTTTCATGCAGTCAATGATTGAATTGGCGGACCATGTCTTTCCCGATATGGAACCCGTCCGCGCCGGGGACTCCGCCGCCTCGCGTCGTTTCGAAGCGCCCCGCCCGGGAGCGGACTCGACCCATCCATTCTCTTTCCGGTTCCCGAAAGCCCTGCGGCCCTTGGGGGACACGGTAAAACCGGATTTGGGCCTGCAATTGGCCGACATTGATATCCGGCGGAAGGACCGCAACACGGCGGGAATTCCCGTTAGGCTTCCGAGCGATCTTACGGGGGATTTCGCCCTCTCTGGCGATTTCCTCATTTGGGACTATACGGCGGCTAAACCCGTTGCTTACGGGCGCTTTGAATCCGTTGTCCCATTCGATTCGATGACGCAGTCGGTGTGGAAAGAGTCCGTGCGACAGGCTACCGGGCATATCGTGAGAAGTTCGCCTTTGTACGGCCCGAAGCTACAAGGCCGGGATGAACGCATGAAGTATCGGGCGCCGCCGGCACTGATTTATTTCCCTCCCCCTCGGATCTTCATTCCCCAGCATTGATGCTTCTGATCCCCCTCTAAAAGAAAAGCCCCGGTCCTGCGACCGGGGCTTCGTTATTCAGGGACGGAACCGGAAGCATCCGGTCCGGGGAGATCAGGCCTGGAACAGGGTCTTGCCCGAGGAGCGCAAGTCGTCGCAGGCTTCCTTGATGCGCTTGGCCATCCCCTTCTCGCCGGCCTTGAGGTAGGAGCGGGGATCGTAGGTCTTCTTGTTGCCCACTTCGCCGTCGATCTTGAGCACGCCGTCGTAGTTCTTGAAGAAGTGATCGGCCACGGGGCGGGTGAAGGCGTACTGGGTATCGGTATCCACGTTCATCTTAACCACGCCGTATTCCAGGGTCTCGGCGATCTCTTCCTTGGTCGATCCCGAGCCGCCGTGGAAGACGAGGTCGAAGCGGGCGTTGAACTTGGCCTTCAGGGCGTCCTGGCCGTCTTTGAGGATGGAGGGCTTGAGCTTCACGTTGCCGGGCTTGTAGACGCCATGGACGTTGCCGAAGGTGGCGGCGAACATGTAGCGGGCGTTGGGGATGGTGGAAAGGGCCTTGTACACCTCGAGCATGTCTTCGGGGGTGGTGTAAAGCTTGTCCTTGGAGACGCCCGAGGTATCGTGGCCGTCTTCTTCGCCGCCGACCACGCCGGCTTCGACTTCGAGGATGATCTCGTTCTTCGCGCACAGGACCATCAGTTCCTTGGCGATTTTCATGTTCTGGTCGAGGGGCAATTCGGAACCGTCGAACATATGGCTGTTGAAGAGGTTCTTTTCGCCCTTGACGCGGCGGCGTTCGGTCTCGGCGATGAGGGGCTTGAGGAAGGTATCCACCTTCTTGGGCTGGCAATGGTCGGTATGCAGGGCGATGTTCACGTTGTACTTGGCCGCGACCATATGAACGTGGTTGGCGAGGGAGATGGCGCCCAGCACCATGTCCTTGACCGTGGATCCGGAAGCGTGTTCGCCGCCGCCGGTGGAGACCTGGATGATGCCGTCCGATTTGGCTTCGGCGAAGCCGGCCAGGGCCGCGTTGGCGGTCTCCATGCTGGAGACGTTGATGGCCGGGTAGGCGTACTTGTTCTTGTTCGCGGTTTCCAGCATCTTGATGTAGGTCTTATAGTCGACGATAGGCATATCCACTCCTTGGGGGTCAGGGCGGAAAAGTAGCTCCGTCGGCACCGGCCTGCAAGCGCGCGGCCCCGTATCGGCGGGCTCCCCAAGGGCCCGAAAGACGGAGGGACAGAAAGACAATTTTTAACTTTGTCCGGATGGAAAGCGATCTGCCCGATCCGGGCGCGGAATCGGCGGCCAGGGCCGCCAAGCCGGGGGCGGAACCGCCTAAAGTCTTTTCCATTACCCAATACAACCAAAGCGTGGAACGCAAGATACGCACTTTCCCACGCGTCTGGGTCAAGGGCGTTATCATGCAGCTCAACGTACGCGGCCGCATCGCCTATGTCACCTTGGGGGAGTTCGCGGAAGGGGAATCCCGCCCGCGCGCCGTGCTGGAAGCCACCTTATGGACTTCCGAACTGGAAGTCTTCAATATGCGCTTCGCCAGCCTGCCGACGCCGCTGGCCTTGCGCGTCGAACTCAAGGTCGCTTTCCTGCTGGAAGCCAATTTCTACGTGCCTTCGGGCCGTTTCCAGCCGCGCGCAATCGACATCGACGAGAAATTCACCTTGGGGGAGTTGAGTTTAACGCGCCAGAAGATACTGGAACGGCTGGCCCAGGAAGGGCTGCTCCGCAAGAACAAGCAGGTGGAGCTTCCCGAATTGCCTCTGAAAGTTGGCCTGGTGACCGCTCCCGGATCCGCTGCCTACCAGGATTTCACCACCGTACTCTTGGGATCGGGTTTTTCCTTCCGGATCCTCTTCGCGGGCGCCCGCATGCAGGGCGAAGCGGCTGAGGCCACCGTATTGCATGCCATCAAGGCCGTCGTGCGCGCGGGGGCCGAAGTGGTTTGCATCGTCCGGGGCGGCGGCTCCAAGACCGATCTGGTCTACTTCGATTCCGAGGCCATCTGCCGCGCCATCGCGAATTGCCCCGTGCCGGTCTTGACCGGTATCGGGCACGAGATCGATAACTCCCTGGCCGACCTGGTGGCGCATATGAACCTGATTACGCCCACGGATTGCGCCAAGTTCCTGGAGGCCCGACTGGGCCAGGCGTATGCGGACCTGGCCGAAAAGGCCGGGGAGCTCAGGGAAGCCTGGCGGTTGGAATGCCAGGATGCCTGGCACTCCCTGGCGCAAACGGCCTCGGCCGTGACGCGGACCTGGGAAGGCCGACGGGCCGCCGAAGAGATGCGCGCCCGATCCCAGGCCAAAGCCCTGGGATCGCGGGCCCGCCGGGCCTTGCGCGAGTCCCGCCGGAAACTGGCTTTGGATCGCAAAGGATTGGCCCGCGGCCCGGTTAAGCTGATCAAGATGGAGCGCCTACGTTTTTCAAATCGGACGCAGGGGTTGCGGCGGGCCTGGGATGGATTACGCTCAGGTACCCAGCTTTTGCTGCGCGCGCGCGCGCAGTCCCTGCGCGCAGGCATCGCCTCCCTGTTGGCCGCCGAGGCCGCCCAGGCGGGCCAGACGCGCCGCCTGGTCCGCAGCCTGTGGAGGCAAGGCGCCCGCGCCGGCCGCGAGGCGCTGGCGCTCAAGGATAGGCTGGTCCATTCGGCCGATCCCGCGCGCCTGTTGGGATTGGGTTTCAGCCTGTTGCGAGCCGCCGATGGCCGCATCCTCCGCAGCGTGGCGGAGGCGAAGCCCGGGGACTTGGTGAGCAACCAATTGGCGGACGGGACCTTGGAGAGCCGGGTGACCGGCAAGAAGGAGACGGGATGAAGGACGATCGCAAGAGCTATAGCGAGGCCATCGCGCGCCTGGACGCGATCCTGGAGGATATCGATCAAAGTAAGGTTCCCATCGACGTGCTGGCTGAGCGCGTCGTTGAAGCGGCCGGACTGTTGAAACGATGCAAGAACGTTCTCACCGAGACCGAGGCCAAGGTGAAGGACGTGTTGCAAGAACTGGATCAGGAATTCGGCGGCGCCGATGACGGCGAGGACGAAGAGGAGTAGGGGAGCATGGGCGGGGTTCAGGTCATCCCTTTGGAGGAGCGTTTAGCCGCGGATACCTTCGCGGCTTCCTATCGTACCTACCTGGAACTCAAACCCTCCTCCTATCGTTGGAGCCGTCTCGCGCCCCAGGGCGCCGCCTTCGTCGGCCAGGCCATCGAAGAGAAATGGTCCGACGAGAAACTGGCCGATTTCCTGCACTGCGATTCCGCGGAAGCGGCCGCTTGCCGCAAGAGGTACATCATGTCGAAGAAGATCAACGCCTCTTCCGCATCCGCGGATCGTTTCCGCCGGGCCGTATTCGAATGGATCGGCGAAGTGGCCGATCTGGACGACGCTTCGCGCAAACGCCTGGCCCAGGATCTCGCTCTCCTGGTGGGAAACCAATTGTTCGTGGCCGCGCAAGCGGGCGAGGACGTGATGGAGTTATCGCGCGCGCTTACCGAAGATGGCGCTTCCGTTCCGAAGGCGGGCGCTTCCCCTCGGGAAGCGGGCGCATCGGCTTCCGGCGCGGAAGCGCCTCCCGGCAAGCCCTCGAAGGGCGCATCTCCCGAAGAACCTTCCCCTTGGGGTCCGCAATGGAAAGACTGATCACGCTATGTTGATTGTCTTTCCGATCGTGCTTCTCGATCGCATGCGCTGATCGAAACTCCGGCAGTTCCGCCAAAGCCCGCTCCGTGATTGACTTCGCGAAAACCGCGGTGATAAAATGGCGTCATCATGCCCGCATCCTTTTCGGCGCCGCGCCGGAATGCATTGCTTTGGATCGCTTGCGCGGCGCTGGGAACGGTCTCCTGCGGCAAGCGCGATGAAGCCGCCCGCGGCCCATCGACCGTAAGCCATCCAGCGGTTTCCCTTCCCGCGGCCGGCGCCCCGGATACGCTGGCGGATTCCTCCGCGCTGAATGCGTCGGCTCCCGAACCGACAGCCGCGAAACCCGATGCCGGACTGACCTTCCTCTCGCATCCTCCCAAAGCCTACCTGGGCAAGGCCTTCGTCTATAAACCTTCCCTGGATTTCCCCGGCGCCTTTTCCTTAAGGCTCGCCAAGCCGGCCGATTCGACCATGAAGCTGGATCGAGGCCGTATCCTATGGACGCCCACGCATAGCGGTCGTTTTCCCGTTTTGATCGAAGCCTTCCTTTCCGATCGCTCCGGCCAGGCCGAGGGTAAGAAAACCCAACAGGGATTCATCTTGGATGTGGCGCCGGTCGTGAGCCTGGTATTACGGCCGTTACCCCCCAAGGCCCACAAGGGCGACTCGGTCGAATTCGATTTGAGGCAAAGCCGTTGGCCCGCCTGGGCGGCCGCTTCCATCAGCGTCCGGTTCGATTGGGAAGGCGATGGCGTATGGGATACCGAAGCCCTGCCTTTGGCGGCGCAAACGCTAAGGCGGCACGCTTATGCCGCGCCGGGTCGGTTCGCGCCCAAGGTGGAGGCCCGCTACGGAAGCTACGAGGTCCAGCAGGCCGGCGGTGCAATCTCCATCGTGGGCAAGGTGACGGCATCCGTGAAGATTTCCCCGGATACGGTAGAGCCTGGAGCCGAATTCCTGGTAGACGCATCTTCTTCCCGGTCCGAAAGTCGCTTAGCGTATTCCCTCGATCTCGATGGGGACGGGAAACCGGAATGGATCGATTCCGCGTCCGGAAAGGCCACGCTTAAGGCTCCGGCATCCGGCATGTACCATGCCCAACTCACGGTCCGCGATGCTATGGGGGAAACGGACAAGGCCGAAACCGTCTTGTGCGTCAACGCCCGGCCCAAAATCGAATTCCGGGTGCGCAATCCCAGGGACAACATGTCGGCTACCATCGACTTCAAGATCCGCGCCAAGGACCCGGACGATTCCCTACGTTCGGTGCGCTTCAGTTACTCAGGCGGAGATAAGGATTGGGAGACGCGGGCCGCGCCCGACAGCCAGACTGGCGGGCATGAATGGTATCTGCGCCTTAAGCACGCGTATGGGAAGGTAGGGAAGTATGCCCCCAAGGCATGCGTGACTTCGGGCGATGGCCGTGAAGCCTGCCAAGAACTCCAGGTCGAAATCTTCAACGCCCCTCCCGAATGCCGCCCCGGCGGTGATCTGCATGCTACCCTAGGCCAGCCCATCGCCATCGATGGAACGGGCGTAGATCCCCACGGGAAGATCGTGAAATGGGAATGGGATTTGGACGGGGACGGCGAGTACGATCTGGTCTCCACCGAAAACGGGAAGTTCCAGTACACCTTCAGCAAGGAAGGCACCTTCAAGCTCGTGCTGCGCGTAACCAGCGCCGATGGCATGACCGCCATCGGGAGCCGCAAAGTGGAAGTGCGGAAAAAGTGGAAGACCTGAACGCCGTGAAAGCCCTGCGCGGGTTCGCCCTTGCGCTTAGCGCGGCTTTATGCCTGGCTTCTCAGGCCCGTGCCGATCGCCTCGTTCTCAAGGACGGCCAAACGATTTTCGGAAGGGTGATCGACGAGAGCGATTCCGTCGTCCGGTATTTCGATCGCTACGATCGGCCCCGCAAGCTCCCGGCCGCCGATATCGATACCCTCGAGTACGACTCCCGCGATGTCCAGGGTTTGGTCAAGGTGGCCTTCCGCAAGGGCCAGACCCGGGATCGCACCGGCCATTTCCGCATCCGGCATTCCGAGGAATTGGATTTGGATGTGGAGTACAAGACCGATTCCACCGCCGAGCTGGACCTTTTCTTCCGGAACGAAGTCCACGTGCGCGTCCTGCCCAACACACGTTTCAAGGTGGCCAAAGCCCCCAAAGGCCCGTCCGATCCGCTCCTCTTCGAACTCAAAGCGGGCCGCATCCTGGCCACGTCCCCGCGGCCCGAAGCCTTGGTCCGCGTCATCACCCCGTGGGGCATCGGGGTAGGCCGCGGGCAATTCCAGGCCGGCGTGGTCGGCTCTCCCGCCGATTCCTCCATGCAGATCCTTTGCCTGCGCGGGCTGACCGGCGCGCAGGAGTCGGCGCAAAGCCCGGGCGAATTGGTGGTGGAGGAAGGCAAATCGGTAAGGCTCGTGCGCAAGGAAAGCCTCTTCGATCGGCGCGCGCCCGATGCGGAGGAAGATCGGTTTTTCCGGGAACTGGCCGCCAACATGGGCCATTACCGTTTCGCACAAGTGCAATATCCGGGCATCGGTTACTTGCCCAAGGCCCTGACGGGCTTAGGCTTTATGGTGTTCTTCTACGGCACGGCCATCGGGATCCTGGACTATGTCAATCATATCTAGGACCTCCTTGGCCGCCCGGGCCGTGATGTACGCGTTGATGGCAATGCTTGCCACAGCCCTTCCCGCCCTGGCCCAATTTACGGACTTCCAAGGCGGCAATCTGAGCCTGAAGGTGGAAGGGAACATGTCGCCTTTCGCCTTGGCCAGCAACACCGGCGCGCGCGGCGCCATGAGCAACGTCACCTCCTTGTACCCATCGGCGGCATCCTTGTTCGGCAATCCCGCCGCCCTGGCGAGCCTGCAAACCATGGACGTGCAATCCGATTTCTTCTTGCCCGGCCTGGGGTTGGGAGTCAGCAGCGAACGCACCAAAATCCTGCGCAACGATCTGCGCGCGCCCATCCAGGATTTCCTGTCGGGCGGCGACAACCACGTGGCCCATCCCAGCTTTCCGGACGTGAACCTGGGGTTGTACCAGTCCACCAACCTGGGCGGGTTCGCGGTCGCCTTCGGGGGCCCTTCCGCGACCTTGGCTGCCGGATACCAGCAGCCATTCAGCGGCCTGATCGATTTCGGGTTGGGCGGTTTCCGCCTAGGACTCGGGATTCCCGAGGACGCATCCGATCCGCAATCGGATAGCATCAAGGTGCTGCTCTCGGTGGACGCCTTCGCCCGCTTCAAGGCGGAGTTGAACGATTTCTCCCTCGGGATTGCGGGGGAACCTTGGAAGAACCTTCGCTTGGGGTTGGCATATCAGCGCTACACCCTCGACCTGGGGCTGGATGCGGGCGCCCGGGTGGACGGCATCCTCCAGCGGGCGGGGCAGGAATCCTATTTCCACTCGCAGGACGTGAATTACCAGAACGATTTGGACGCCAAGGGCGAGGGCGCCATCACCGGCTCAGCGCACGGCGTGCGTCTGGGGGCGGCGTGGCAGCCGTTCCGGCATTTCGGCGCCGATGCCATGCTCAGCCTGGCCGAAACCATGCATTTGGATGGATCCCTCGCATGGCAATACCACATGCTGCCCGCCCTGGATTTCAGCAGCGATAAGATCCTCGATCCGGCGAAGATGAATCCCACAAAATTGACCCTGACCACCCGCACCAAAGAGGTGCTGCAGGATATGCAAGTGAACATGCCCTGGGAGGCCGCCCTCTCCTTGCATGCCAATTGGTCCGCCGTGCGCGTGAACCTCGACTACTCGTATTTCCTGCGGGGAATGTCGGTACGCTATGAACTGCTGGACAGCGTGGATGCCTTCGACAAGGAAACCAAGGATCGATACAAGGATCACGAAGGTAACGATTCCGTGGAGGTGACCCGGGCTTCCAAGATCTTCCGCCTGGGCCTGGAGCAGCAATTCGCATTGGGCATCCAGGTTTACCAAGTCTTCCTGCAAGTGGGAGGGATCGTGTACAGCGTAACGCAAGGGGACATCTTGTCCGAATCGGCGGCCTACCGCCCGGCCTCGTTCCCGTTCCTCCCCACCTTGAACCTAGGGTATTACTTCCCGTTGGGGCCGAAATTCACGACCACGGTATCCTTGGTCGCCTTCCCCGTTGCGCTGTTCAAAACCAGCGTGGAGTACCGGTACTGAAATGAGATTCCGCCCGGCTTTCCGTTTTCTCCCGGCGTTCATCGGCTTGTTCGCCTTGATCCAGGCCCATGCCGGCATCACGCTCACCCAGGTTCCCGTGGGCATGCGTAAGCAGACCGCAGAGATCACCTTGGGATGGACGGGAGGCGCGGGCCGCGTGCATCTACGGGCGTCCCTGGTGCCCGGCGGGACCGGAGCGTCCATTTCGCATTACGATTCCCTGCATCTGCCCAGCCTGACCGATGCGGGAACCTATACCTTCAAGGTCAATCCCGATATCCCGGTGGCCTACCGCAATACCGATCTGCGTTTCGGCATCAACTACTGCATCCTCACCGACGGGAAAACGGCTTCGCCCGAATTCATCATCATCCTGGAATCGTCGAACGCGCCGGTGCTGACCGCTCCGGCCAACGCGGCTTCCATCAAGGATCCGGCCCCGACGTTCGCATGGACCGGGGATGCGCCCTTCTACGCCCTGTTGGTTTCGGACGAACCGTTCAAGATCGGCGACGATGGGACGGTTTCCGGAGTAAGCGCCATCTGGCAAATCATCACCCCCTATACCTCGGCCCGTTATGGCGATGCCGATCCCTCGGGATACAACACCGTCCCGGCCCCGCCGCTGATCTCGGGCAAAACCTACAACTGGCTGGTGCTGAACAATTACGGGAATAACAGCGCTTCCACATCGAAGGTCGCGCCCGCGCCGGTCTCATTCACCTATCTGCCGGCGGCTCCCTTGCCGTCGGCGACGCTCATCGAACCCCGGGACAAGGATACCCTTCCGGGTCCCGACCAAATCGTATTCCGCTGGGGCCTGGTGGATGGCGCGGTCAACTACAAGCTCGAGCTCCTGGAGGAAGACCTGGTGGACGGGAGCCAGGCGGATATTTCGCTATGGAAAGCGACCTCTACGGGCGGGCAAATCGCGCTGGACAATGCCAGCGCCTTGCTGCGCCGGTACAATTACAAGTGGCGCGTGTACGCCACGGGGAACGACGGTTCGGCTTCTCTCTCGGAGAAACGCAGTTTCTTTTACGCCGTGGACGTGGGGGATATCAACGTTTTCGTGAAGGACCCCGCGGGCCGCAAGGTCGCCTATGCGCCCGTAAAGGTCAACCGCCTGGGCGGCTCTTCTTCCGCCGTCTACCAGAGCGGATCGACCGATGCCGATGGTTCCTTGGGGATCAAGAACGCACCCCTCGGGACCTATGAAATCCGCATCGAGAACGCCGATGGATACCAGCCTAAGATCGATACCCTGGTGCATGCGTCCAAGACGGGTTCTACCGACAACATCGTCCTCATCCCCGCGCTGGGCCGCATCCTGGGAAAGGTTTCCTCCGCGGCCACCGGCACCGGAATCCTCAATGCGCAGATCACGGCAACGGGAAGCGATGGATCGCAATGGACCGAGGTCACCAATTCCCAGGGAAACTATTCCCTCGGGTTGCCCCGATCTCCGCGGCCCTCTCATCTTCGAGCCCGTCGCGCACGACCGACTTCGCCCTGGCCGCCAATCCGTACACCTTGTCCGGCGCCGTAAGGAATTCCTTCACCCGCCAAGGTATCTTCGGCGCTACGGTGCAACTGGTCCAAGGCGGGCAGACGCGCACGGCCAATACCGACGGCAACGGGGCCTTCTCCTTCTCCGTACCCGGGGGCGCGGCCTCCGTCCGCGCCTATTGCGCCGGTTTCGCGGCGCCGGAACCCGTCTCCCTCAGCGTGGACGGGGACAAGACCTTGGCCTTCGCCTTGGATCCGAATGCCTCCATCCTATCGGGCCGGACCCGGGATCTTTCCGGCACCGGCATCCCCGGCGCCATGGTCATAGCCACGCCCAAAGCGGGCACGGTGCGGACCGCGCTCAGCGACAATCAGGGATACTTCGAGCTTAGCCTCCCGGCGGGGGACTGGATCCTGGCGGGCTCCGCGAAGGGTTACGCCTCGCAAACCACGCGCAATTTCCTTCTCGACGTCTCCAAGACCGTGCAAGGCGTGGATTTCAGCTTCGCGCCGAACGGCTCTCTCATCAACGGGAGAGTAACCATAAATGGTGGTGGACTGGCGGGGGCATTGGTGGTTTCCGGGCAAGCTTCCGCCGCTACGGATAACTCCGGCTACTACCGCCTTTCCGTAAACACGGGAACCCAATCCGTTTCGGCCGCGAAGGAAGGCTACCTGATTCCGAAAATCTGGACCCTGCCCATCAATCCCGGGGATTCGGTGGCCAACATCGACTTCGCGGCATCGGGCAATGCCGGCACCGTGAAAGGCCACGTGCTATCGGGCGGGGCCGGAGTGGCGGGGGCGACGGTAAAGGCGGCGAACAAGGCCACCCGGGAAACCTTCTCCCAGGTTAGCGACGGGACCGGAGCCTATGCGCTTTCCCTGCCGGGGGCCGATTACGAATTATCCGCCGCCAAAGATGGCTTCGCCTTGGACGCCCTGCTCGTTTTCAGCTTACCGGCGGGCGGTACCATCCTGGATCAGAATCTTAAGCTCGTGGCGAATCAGGGCATCGTATCTGGGACCGTCGCTAGCGGTAGTGCGGTGTTGTCCAATTGCGAAGTCGCCTATCGCGGCGCGACGGATGCGTCTTCGGCGGGGAAAACCCTGACCGATCCGCAAGGCCGGTATTCGCTTTCCTTGCCGGCCGGGGCGGCTTACCTCCTCACTACGACTTGTACGGGATATCAGCAAGGGACCGCGACGGTCGCCGCCTTGACCCGCGGCTCGGCGGCGACGCAGGACTTCAATGTGCCGGCGGCCGGAGCCACCTTTAAGGGCAAGGTCGTGGACGGGGCGGGGAAGGCCTTATCCGCCGCCAAGGCAACGGCCGCGAAAGATGGCGCATCCGTCTCGACGGCTTCCGATTTCAACGGCGCCTACGCATTCGGGCTGGGAGCGGGCGCGTATGGGCTCACGGTTTCCAAGGCGGGTTATCGTACCGTGAACCGCTCCTTAAGCCTGTCATTAGGCGACAATTCGGGAGCGGCCGATACGTTGCGGCCCTCGGTGGGCCGCCTGGCGGGCAGGGTGACCTCGGACGGGGCTCCCGTAGCGGGGGCGTTACTGAGCCTGGCGGGTTTCTCGGCCGATGCGGGCGGAGGCCTGTTCGCCACCGACGCGGACGGCCATTATTCCGGGGACAACCTGGCCGCGGGATCCTATTCCCTTTCCGTTTCCGCCGACGGCTATGCGGACGCCAAGCTCGCCTCGCTCACGATTTCCGATGGGCAACTGACGAACGCCGATCTTGTCCTTACGGCCAACCGTTCCGCCTTGGAAGGCACGGTTCAGGCCGATGGAGTTGCGGCGGCGAATGCCGTCGTGGCGGCCACCGCCTACGGGGTGGCCCGCTCTGCGGTCAGCGGTCCCGATGGCAAGTACCGCATCGATAAGTTGCCGGCGGGCACCTACTCCTTATCGGCCACCCTAGCCGGCTACGCGGCGGATAAAACCTACGATGGCAAAGGATTGACGGCCGGCGCTACGCTCTCGGGTCTGGACTTCGCCTTGAGCCGCAACGTCGGAAGCCTTGCTGGAACGGTTTCCGGGGCCGCGAATTCCTCCGGCATCCAGGTAACGGCGGTAGGCGTCAAGAAGGGCGCGCGCAGCTATGCGGTTTGCGATGCGGCCGGGAAATATTCCATCCCATCCCTGCCCGCCGATGACTACACCCTGACCGTGGCCGCGCCCGGATACAAGATCGCCTCGGGAACCCAGTCCCCCGTGGCCACCGTCGCAGGCGCATTGCGGTTCGACATCGCCTTGGCCCCTGCCGTCTTCAGGTTGGCGGGCGTCCTGGTCGATCAGGCCAATACCGGCATCGGCGGGATGCCCATGGAATTGCGCGCCGGATCCTCCACGGTCCGGATCACCACCCAATCGGACGGGTCCTACGCATTCGCCGACGTTCCCGCGGGCCAGGAATACCAATTGTCCTGCAAACCCCCAACGGCCGGATTCGATCCCAAGGACACCGCTTTCTCCTTAAGCCTCGATGCCCCGGCCACCGTCATAGCCAACCTCAGCACCTTGTCGCGCCAAGCTAGTCTCTCCGGTTCGGTCAGCTTGGACGGCGTCGCCGCGGAAGGCGCGCTCATCCGGGTCAATGGCAGCGGCAACGCTCTTACGTCGCTTTCCCAGCCGGGGGGATTCTTCAAGGTATCCGGCATCGCCGGATCTGCGCAGCCTTTATCCGTATCCGTTTCCAAATCGGGGGCCGGCGGATTCGATACCTCCTTGATCGTGAACGTAGGGGGAAGCGTTGCCGGACTTGCCATTAAGCTGAAGACCCTGAAGTTGTCCTTGGCTGCGATCTTGTCGAGTTCAGAAGGCAAGCCGTTGGCAGGCGCGAAGGTAGTGGCGGCTTCCGCCAAACGCCTGGATACCTTGGTCACGGGAACGGACGGCAAGATCACCGTGAAAGACATTCCCGCCAACCAGGCGCTGACCTTGGCCACAGCCCTGGACAAGGATCTCTACGATAATTTGGAAGCATCCGTGTTCCTGAAAGAAGCGGATACCAGCATAGCCTTGCAAGCCAAGGTGCATGCCGCCAGCGTAACCGTGAGCGTGAAGGATCGGGCCGGCGATCCTGTGGACGGCGCCGACGTGCAAATGAACGGGCAGGCGCTGGGGAAGACTACCCAAGGCCGCCTCGTCGCCGCGAAGTTGGCGCGAGGCAGCTACGTATTCATCGCGGGCAAATCCGGGTACAAGAGCGGGCCCGCCCAATCCCTGTCCCTTCCGGGCGACACTTCGGCATCCGTTGATCTGATTTTGACCAAGGTGACCGGCGGCGTCTACGGTACCGTCCGCGATACCGGATTGGATCAGGCGGGACCCGGAGGACTTGCCGTGGCCACCGCGCGCTCCCTGCCAGGCGCCATCGTAATCATGGTCGCGGGAACGGATACCCTGCGCGATACCGTGAACGACCTGGGGCAATATTCGTTGGACGGCCTGACGGAGGGCCGCCAATACCAGATCAATCTGGCCTTGCCCGGATACCGTCCGCTACTCGATTCCATCGTCGGCAACGTCCAACCCCAAGCTCGCGACCTCATCCTTCGCCCCTTTCCGGGGTCGGTCCTGGGACGCGTGTTGGGCGGAAAGTCCGGGGTTAAGATGGTGCTTTCGCATCGGGCCGGAGGCGGGACGGAGACGTTCCTCGCGCGTTACGGGGGGTACTACGCCTTCACGGGCCTGCAAAACCGCAATGATTACGTGGTCCAGGCCTTGGATGGAACGAACGGTTCGCCCGCAGTGGCTTTCCAGGCCGATGGGGCCTTGGCCAAGCGTTTCGATCCGGTCCTCGATGCTTGGGGCTCGGTCCAAGGCGCGGTCACTGGCTTTTCCGGGAACGCGGTCGCGGGCGCCCTGCTCTCGGCCCGCAATACCGTAACGGGGGCCCTTACCCTGGCGACCTCCGATGCGGCGGGCAAGTACGTCCTGGCCGGCCTGGGAACCGGCGCATATGAACTCACTGCGGACCGGACGGGTTACCGTAGCCCTAAGGCCTCTACCGCGAACGTTACCAAAGGCGCCCAGGCGTCCGCCGATTTCCGGTTGGAAGAAACGGTGGATGGGATCGGCGGCCTGGTGGCGGATGCGGCCGGGCGGGGAGTGGCGGCGACGGTCATACTGGTCGCGGGCAAGGATACATCGAAGCAAGAAACCGACGGCAGCGGGCAATTCGCCTTCGGGGGACTCGTCGCAGGCAGCTATAGCTTGACGGCACGCAAGGACGGCTACGCGTCTCCGGCGCCGGTTACCATCGCTTATGGCGGCAAGGGCCTGGAGAGCCGTGCCTTGGCCTTGCAGCGGCAAGATCACCTTATCAATGGCCTGGTTCGGGATGCCTTGACCAACACTCCCTTGGCGGGAGCGCAAATCGGTGTCGCAGGAGGCGCATCCGCGATTTCCGATTCCCTCGGCCATTACCAGGTCGCGTCGCCCTCCGGAGTCCCACTGGTTTCCCTGGCGGCATCCCTGGACGGGTATCTGCCCCGGAGCGGATTGCCGGTTTATGTCGACTCCAACGGCTCCGCAACACAGGATATCGTTCTCTCGGCGGACTACCGTTTCGACGGTCGTATCAACGTGACCGTGAAGGAGGGCAAGGATCCGGTGCCGGGACTCCTCATCTCCCTGCAATCCTTCCATCCCGACGATTCCCTGGCCTTCTCGATCTCCGCGGCGGTCGCCAGTTCTTTCCGTGATCTGCGTCGCCCCGTTCCCTATACCCTCAAGGTGAAACGCGATGGCTACAAGGACTTGGTTAAGGGCGTCGAGCTCACCGCGAAGTCGCCGACCTTGGACGTAACCCTCGCGTATCCCACCAGCCGAATCCGCGTCTTCATGACCGGCGACGGGAAGCACGGCAAGAGCGTGGAGCTGTCCCTTAACGGCCAAAGCCTTCCCGAGCATCCGGATACCGCGGGACTTTACCTCAGCGGCGCCAAACTTAAACCTGATCGCTACGAAGTGGCCGTCCGGGATCGGGAAACCGATCTGATTCCCCTCGCGCCTTATTTCATCGGCCTGGGGGAAGATAGCGTGCGCACCGATACCTTGTCCCAGCCCTTTTTCGCCGTCGCCATCCCCGACTCCACCATCGACTCGCCGTTCCTGGCCCGCGTGCGCCGGGTGGATTCCCTGCGACCCGCTCCCGCCGTGACCTGCAGCCTCTACTATCGTTCCCAAGGCGAGCCTCTCTGGAAGTCCCTGGCGATGGATTCGACGGCCGGCGGCTTCGCGGATACCGTTCCGGCCCAAAGCCGGGCAGGCGTTTACGAATACTACTTCGCCCTGCGATCCCCCTCGGGCGCCCGCGTGGGCGTGCTTTCCGGCGGGAACGCTTCGGTGGCGGGTCTTCCCACGTCCTATTCCGGCGTCCAATCCCCTAAAACCTTCTCCTTGCGCGATCCGTACTTATTGCAGTCGTTCGCCCTCTTGCCCCAACGTCTGGAAGCGGACACCTCCGTGTATTCGCTGGATGCGCGCGATCTTTTCCAGGCGCAAATGCGCGGCGAGAAAGGCGTAAGCCTCGACGCTTATTTCGATCGCAAGGCCGCTGCGGGCGAATCCGATTACACCGTTTCCTGGTCGTTCTCGGAACCCGACCGCGCCAAGGCCGCCGGCCTCGTGCTCGATCCGGTTTCCGGCAATCCCAGGATGATCCGCTTCTCCGGCGGCCACAAGCCTTCGGACTCGGTATACCGGATCGAAAGCGCAGTGAGGATGGGGGATGTCCGGCTCAAGAAGTCCTTCTACGTAAAAATCCAAGACCTGACCCCGGCCTCCGTCGGCATCCGCTACGTGAAAGAAAACCGGGTCTTGGAAGAGAATGGCGCCACTCTCCCGCTGGATAATCGGAACGCTGCAGGCTATGCCTTCGCCGCCTTCGCCAAGACCGCGGATGGCCGCATCTTCAACATCCTTCCGCGCTGGTCCCTCGGGGAGGATTCGGCCGCGGGGCGGATCACCCAGCAAGGGGTGTTCTTCCCGGATTCCGCCGTGGCGCGCAGCGCCGTCATGAGCATCTTCGATACGCTCCGTGTCGGGGCCACCCGCACCGGGGAGGCCTTGTACGCGGCTTTCCAGGCGGACGCCGACTTGATGACCTTGGCCCAGGTGGCGCCGGCATCCAAAGGGAGCACCGTGGTCACCAACGGCGAAGGCGCCGTCCTCGAATTCAACCTGGCGGGGCTGAGCAAGGCTTTCACGGTCAGCGTTACCAAGCCCAAGGTGAGCGGCCTCTTGCGCTCTTCCCCCAAGGAAGAAGTCGTGGGCCAGATCCTCGACATCGATCTGAGCGAACGCCAGCCGTTCAAGGCCGATAGCGGGGCGGTGCTGAAGTTGCCCGTCGCCAATGGCATCGCCCGCCGCCGCACCACCTATCTGGGCCATTGGAACTCCGGGCTATTGGCTTGGGAAAAGGTCGACAGCGCATCGGCCGGCGCGGATGTTTCCGGCAAGGTCTATAGCTTTTCCAAATACGCGGTCCTAATGGGCAGTCTGCCGCTTGGCGCCTACGATATCACCTTGGCCCCCAATCCTTTCTCGGCGGACGATCCCTGGGGCCTGCAATTGGGCTACAAGGTTTCCTCCGACGTCTCCAGCCAAGTGGGCGTGCGGGTAGAGGTTTATAACATGATGGGCGACAAGGTGTACGAAAGCGAGGAAACCCAATTAGGCAAAGGGGACTTGGTGACGCCCGGAACCAAAAAGGCCGCGCCCAAATCGCCCGAGCGACGCGCGGCCCTGGGGCCTTTCGTCTGGGACGGCCGCGATACCCGGGGCGATCCCTGCCGTAACGGCCGCTATCTGTTCAAGCTAATCGTGAAGGATGGCAAGGGCAGCAAGGAATACCTGCGGAAAGTGGTGATGCTCAAATGAACCGCTCCCGCGCCATCGCATGGGCCTGCTTATTCGCGGCCGCCGGTACCCACACCGATGCCGAATCCCTGGCCGGCGCGCCCGGTGCCTTCGCGCCCATCCCGATGGGAGGCCGCGGTACGGCGCTGGCCGGGGCGCAAACGGCCGCTCCCGATAACGTGGAAGCGATCCTTTATAACCCGGCGGCCATGGCGGCCACGAAGGACTGGTCGGGCGGATACTACTACAGCGATATGTATGGGCTCGTTCCCTACCATTTCACTTCCGGCACCTACCATATCCCGGGCCGCCCCTTCGTAGCCGGCGTCGCCTGGCTGCAAAACGGGGACGAGGTCTACTCCGAGAACGAGGTGCTTCTGGGCGGATCCTATGAGCGCGGTTGGGTGCAGCTGGGAGCCACCTATAAGCTCCGCTTCGCGGGCACGGGGGTAGGGGGGACCGAATTCCGCGATCCGGAAACCAACCTGGGCCATCAAGTGCAGGCCAGCGCCCTGGGCCTGTTGGGCTTCGACGTGGGCGCCACGGTGCGGCCCTTCGGGTCCAAATACGCCATGGGAGTGGTCCTCAAGGATCTCGCCTCCCGTATCGCCTGGGATACCCGTAACGAAGCGGGTACCGCGCGCGGGCAATACGCCGAGTACGTCCCGGTGAGCCTACGCTATGGGTTCCTTTTCGATCCGGATCCGTTCCTCGATTTCGCGGTGGATTATGAGCCAGCCTTGTACCATGACGGTTTGTCGCGCCTAGCCACCGGCGCGGAATTCGTGCCCCTGGAACTGCTACCGGATTCTTGGGCCAAGCCTTACGTGCATGATGCGTTGGCGGCGCGCGTCGGATATGCGCGCAACATGTTCACCGCCGAGGCTTCCCATCGCTTGACCGCCGGGGCGGGGGTATCGGTACGCTACCTGGGCATACGCTTGTCGGTGGATGCGGCTTATGAGTGGGTGTTCAATTTCGATGGGAACAATAACCTGAGGCTCGGGTTTAACGTGAGCCGTTAGAAGCCTTGCTCCGCCTTGGTTTGGCTTCAAAGAAATGAAATTCGCCCTTCCCATTTTTACGGCTACCGCTTTGCTTATGCATGCATATCCGTTCTGGATTGCATGGTTGTTAAATTTGGAAAACGCCCCGGATTTCTGGCACGCAAGATCAACTGAAATTTTTGTGAACTTAGCTTGCGCAATATTGGTAGGGGTACTCAATTGTGGGATTGTCCGGAAATTTGCAATTGCTTATTTAGGCGCCCTCGGTTTGCTTAGCACCTGGAATATCCTGAAAGGGCTGCAAGTTTATGCGCTCATGGCAATAATCGTAGACGCTTGGTCCCTAATCTCGGTTCATTTTGTCCGGAAAAAATACGATCACGTTTAATTGTGCAAATGACAGTGGTGTGGTGGACCGATAGGGGGCGTTGCGGGGGCCCGCCCCCGCAGAGCAAGGGGGTAGCGGAAGCCCGCTGCCGCCCAAGTTCCCACGTTGAACCATTCGGCAGCGGGCCGGAGCGAGGGGGAGGCTTCCCCCTCTCAAAAGGCTTCGCAGATTAGTTTGGATTATCCCGACCGACCCAGGCTCCGAACCCGCCAGTCTCAAATCCCCATCCGGATCCCAAACATATAATGGCGATCCTCGAGCTGCCCAACATATAAGCCTGCCTCGTCCGCCCATGAAGTGAATTCCAATTGCAGGATGAACAGGTTGGCCGTAAGACCGTAACAAGGATAGCCGCCCTTGAAGCCGCCGCGGATCTGCGCCAGGCTCATGTTCATCTCGGCCCCGAAATCCACTTTTTGCAGGAAGTCTTTTTTCGCGAAGGCATCTTCGATATCCAAGTCGAAATTCACGTAGCGAAGCAGGCCCTGGTTGCGCAATACCGCCGGCAGGTAAGCCAGGCCGAAGCTGTAGGTGATCGGGACGGGATCGTTGTCGATGTTCAGGAACACGTTGTAGACGACCGCTCCCACGCGCAGCTCGGTGGGGACGATGTCGTACAACGCGCCGGCGGTCAGGCCGAAGCCGAATCCGGGCTTGTAAATCCTCTCCTTCTCGGCGTCCAACATGTTCTGCAAGGTGTCGCCGGCAGTGGCGTAGTTCTGGATCGAAATGGATTGCTCGAAGATATGGTAGGTGGCAACGGTCGGGGATAGGCCGATGCTGAGGCCGGGCAAGGGTTGGATGGCTCCCGCGACCTTGGCGACGAAATCGGTGCGGATGCGGGCGGTGGCGGCGGGGATGTAGATCCCCTTGTCCAGCATGAAGCGGCCTTGCGAGCCCAGGAACCAGGCCGCGCCGATGCCCAAGGGCAAATCGGGATCGGTGCTGCGGGCCGCGAAGTGCATTTCCGGGGCGGTGCCCAAGGTAATGGGCCGCCGGTCGAAGATCATGATGTCGTCCACCAGGGTATTGTCCGCGGCCATGCTGTCGACGCTCGCGAAGCTCCCGGAATGCGCCCCGGCCACGTTGAGCGCGTCCCCGGCCACCCCGAACAAATCGCCCACGTCGAATTTCAGGGCGATGCCCGCGTCCAAAGGCGTGTTCAAGCGCGCCAGACCGGCGGGGTTATAGTAGATGCCGCTATAATCGTCGGACAAGCCCACGAAGGCGCCGCCCATCCCCAGGGCCCTCCCGCTCAGGTAAACCGGCCCCCGCACGGCCCAGGCGGCGGTTGCGGAAAGGGTAGCCAAAGTGGCGATGAGGAGGGATTGGCCGAACGGGCGCTTCATCTCATTTCCCCTTCTTGAAGCCTTTCACCGCCCCCTTGCATAAATCGAAGGTCGTCACGGTGTCTTTCACGGGCGGCGATACGCTGGAATCCATCACCACCACGGTGCGGCGCGTATCCACCAGGCCGGTATCCGAGGGGGCCCAATAAATCTGGCCCTTACGCTCGGGGTGGGTGAACAGGCGGGCGGGAGCGAAGGATTCCTCGTAGCGGGAAGTGAACAGGCTTTCGTCGGGATCAGCCGCGTCGATCTTGCCGTCCCCGTCGTTATCCGCCAAATCCTTTTCGGCATGGTAGAAGACGTTCCCGGCCGTGTCCGGCGCGCCGCGGGAATCCTCGTCCACGCGGCCGTCGCCATCGTTGTCGATGCCGTCCAACAGCTCCTCGTCGACGCAGCCGTCCCCGTCGTTATCGACCTTGTCGAAGACCTTGTAGATGACCACGGTGGCCCCGGCATCCTGGATGAATTTCTTCACCTGGCCGATGGCCGAATCGCCCACCTGGTCGGCTGCCCCGGGGAGCGCGGACTTCACCTTCGCGCAATTGCTGTCGGCCGTGTCGCATTTGACGCCGCCCACGAGGCTGTCCTTCTTGTCGAGGACGCCATTGAGGAACAGGTCTATGGCCTTATCGCTCTTGGCCAGCAGATCGCTGGACTTGTCCAAGAGGTTGTTCAGGGCGCCTATCTTGGCCGTATCATTCTTGAGATCGGCGATGTGGGCCATGATACTGTCGGGATTGAGCTTGGTGGGATCCGTGAAGTCGATGATGCCGCTCAGGATATTGTCCTTGGAGTTGATGCGCCCGTCCCCGTTGAAATCGGCGATGGAAAGCACGGCTTCGATGGCGGAGGCCAGGGCATAGTCGGCGGAGAAGCGCCGGGCCGGGATGATGCCGTCGCTGAGCCCGCGCGCGTCTCGATTAGCGAGCAGGCCCAGGTAGGCGTTGATGCCGCGGTTGGCCACGTAGATCTTGTCCTTGATGGAATCCGGCTCGCCCAGGAAGGGTATGGTCTTGCCGTCGTTGTTTTGGAACGACTCCAGCAGTTGGAACATATTGATGCGCTGTTCCAGGAGGCGGGCTTTGGCGGCGCCATAATAGGCCTCCGATTTGGACGAATCCTTCGCCAGCGCCGCGTTGAACTCGTCCAGGGCCTGGGCGTATTCCGCCTTTTGCAGGAACAGCTGGCCTTCGAAGATGTGTTGGTCGGCGGTGTCGGCGGAGGTGCCCACGGCTTCTTTGAAGATGTTGCATCCGGAAGCGGCCAAGGCCAATACGGCCAGCGCGGCGCGGGCCGCAAGGAATCGAAGCATGCGGAGATTTTAGCACGCTGGCCGCGACGAGGGCAACCTTCCCGGAAGTCTTCGGCTTACGGGCGCAAAACCATATGATGGATGAGGTATCCGTCCGCCCGCGCGGCGATCTCCACGGTGGGGAAACGGGCCCGCGCCGGCTTGGCGTAGTCGAGGAATTGGTTGGCCACCACCCAGGCTTCGCCGCCATCGCGCAATGCCGAAGCTATGCATTCGATCATGCGCGCGGGCAGGGTATAGTCGGTGGCCGCGCCTTCATGGAAAGGCGGGTTGGCGAGCACGAGATCGAACTGGCCGGCGGGAGCGGAAGCCGCATCGGCGCATAATACCCGGCCGGGAAGGCCCGCTTCGGCGAAGTTGCGGGCGCCGCAGGCGATGGCGGTGGCGCTGGCGTCGAGGGCGAGTACGTCGGCGGCCCCGCGCGCGAAGGCTGCCAACCCTAAGGCGCCGCTTCCGCAGCAAAGATCGAGTACCCGCAGCCCGGTGCAATCCGGCACGTGCCGGGCCAGCAGCGCCGTCCCCGCATCGGTGCCGCGGTATGCGAACACGCCCGGCTTGGTCCGGTAAGCCGTTTCGCCGGCGGGATGCGCAAGGGTATGGCGTAAGGAACGGTAATAGCCGGGATCTTCGATCGAATCGGAAGGTTGTGGGGCGTTCTTAAGGAAACGCAGCAGGCGGCAGGAGTGCTTGAGCGCGAGCATGGCCCCGCTTCCGAAATGGAGTTCGGCCCGTTTGGCGAAACTCTTGATCCCTTCTTGGTTGGCCGCCGCCGCCAACAAATCCCCGCCAACCTTGAGCATGCGGAAGGACTCCAGCAAGGCCGAATTCACGCTCGCGGTTCCGCGACCCAGCCGCATTACGATGCGGTCGAAATGGCCTTCAGGGAATCGGTGCTCCGGGAGGAAATCCTCCATCGTCCCGGCGGGACGCTCGGCCCAGCAGGGCTGATCGCCAAGGATCACCCGCACCGGCCCGCCGTCCCTGACAGCGGCCGCGGCGGGTTGCAGATCCGCATGGCAAAGGACTTCGCCGTAACGCGCGGCATACTTCTCGATCAAGGCCGGCGATCCGGCGCATCCGAGCAGCAGCACCCGGCGGCCTTCGCCGGTCGGGGCGGCCTCCAACAGGCCCAGGGCCGGATCGTCGCTCATGCCGGTCCTTCCGTGCCTGCGCTGGTATTTCCGGGGGGCCGCAACAAGCCCTCGACTTCCTCTTCGGAAAGGAATCGCCAAGCACCCGGCGCGAGGTTTCCGTCCAGGGGAACCGGCCCGATGGCGATGCGGTGAATGGCTTCCACGCGATTGCCCACGGCGCCGAACATCCGCTTCACTTGATGGTAGCGCCCTTCCGTGAGGGTGATGCGGCAGCGTTTTTCGCCATCCATCACCACTTGCGCGGGGCGCGTCGGCTCTACATCATCCCGTAGTTCCACCCCCGCCGTGAGTTTTTGGATTTGATCCGGCTTAACGGGGTGCTTTAGATCCACCTGGTAAGTCTTGGCCACGTGCCGCTTGGGCGAAGTGAGATGATGGATGAATTCCCCCGAGTCGCTCAGGAGAAGCAGACCCGTGGTATCGGCGTCCAGGCGTCCCACCGCTTCCAAGCCCCGCCGCAGGATAGGTTCGGGGAAAAAGGAGAAGACGCTGCGATGATGTCCGGGCGCGTGGCTGCATTCGCAATCGGCGGGTTTGTGGAAAGCGAGATACAAGGACTCCCGAAAAGGCAGTTCCAGGTTCCCGACGCGGAACCAGAGGCCGGCCGCATCGATCACGGCTTCGGGGTCGGAAATCCCTTCCCAACGCATGGGACCCGCCGGCTCGGACCCCATAGGCCCGGGCGGAGGGTCTCCCATCGGCCGCCCCAAGGCCACCTGGCCGGATCGGATCAGGCGGGCGCAGTCCTTACGTGTGCCGAACCCTTGCGCGGTCAGCAGGCCCGCCAGGCCGGGATTTTTCTTGGCCATGCTACGATTCAGCCATCTTCCGGATCGGCGGGGGCCACGTCCCGTTCCTGGGTCTCATCGTAGGCGGATCCTTTTCCATCGGTCAGCTTGATCCGTTCCAGGATCAACAGGACCCGATCCTGTTGGGTATTGGGGATCCGGTAAGCATGGTTGCGGATGATCTTGTATTCGTCGCTCTGGAAGGCGGCGACTTCCTCGGCCGCCTTCGGGCCCTTCATGAAAATGGCCTTGCCTCCCAGGCCCAGGCAACTGCCGAAGCGCGGCAAGGTCTTCTCCACCGTCTCGAAGGCGCGCGTGATGGTTGCCGCGAAAGGTTGGGTCAGGCTGCGGGAGGTCACCTTATGGCCGAACACCGAAATATCCGTAAGGCCCAATTCACGGATAGCGAGCTCCAGGAACTGGACGCGCCGGGGCCGCGGTTCCGCCAGGACCATGCGCGTGGACGGGGACATGAGTTTGATCATGAGGCCGGGGAAGCCGGCGCCGGTTCCCACGTCGACCAAGGGGGAGGGCCAACGGCCCTGCATCAGGCCGTGGAGGATCATGCAATCGGCGTAGTGCCTTTGCGCGATGGTATCGAAGCCGATCAGGCGGGTGAGGTCTTGATCATGGTTATGCTCGCGAAGCAGCTGATGATAGGCCCAAAGCTTGTCCAAGGTCGGCGGACGCAAGTGGACCCCGTACCGGGCCAGCAATTGCCCCAAGACCACCTTGGAGGGCCTGATGGCAGGCGCTTTGCCGAAGCGGTTGGCAGGCTTGCCTGGCTGTCCTCCAGGCTTGCCCGAGCGACCCTCGGATTTGCTTGACCGGGCTTCGGGTTTGCCCGTCCAGCTATCCACCTTTCCCGTCTGGCCACCGGTATTGCCGAAACGGCCGCCGGGTTTCCCATTGCCCTGGCCGTCCCGGCGCGGCAATCCCCGTCCTCCGCGCTTCTGCATTATCCCGCCTCCGGCATATTGGTCTCGTACCCGAACAGGGTGGAAGAAAGTTCGATCAGGGTCAGCATATGCTGACGGTAACGCGCGCGGAACTGGGCCCCCGCGGTTTCGCCCAGGCGCTCCTCGAACCCCATCCGCTTGGCGAGCTTCTCGATCTCTTCAGGCAAGGTCGGCAATTCATGGCGCTGCTGTAAGCCCTGCAATTGCAGCACGTGTTCGATGCGGCGCAGGAACACGTAGGCCTTGGAGAGCAAGTCATAATAGTTATGGCTGAGCAGCCGATACCGGTACAAGCGCGCCATCACCGCCAGGGTATTTCCCGAGATCAGCTCCGGCATGGCTTGCCCGTGCTGGATCTGCAGGTATTGCACGAAGAACTCGATGGTGCGGATGCCTCCCGGCCCCAGTTTCACTTCGCTCGAGAGCCGGTTTTCCTGCCTCAGTTTTTCCAGGCTCTTTTGGCGCACGGCCCGCATGCTCGCTTCGATCTTGGCCCGGTTCCCGCGGGCCACCGCTTGGGCTTGGCCCGCGCGGCACACCGCGCGCCCTAGTTCGATATTGCCCGCCACCGGGCGCGCTTTGAGCCAGGCCTGGAGCTCCCAGCCGGAGGCTTCGGTTTCGAAATATTCCACGAAGCGGGAGGAGGAAACGAGCAGAGGGCCTTGGGCGCCATAGGGACGCAATTGGGTGTCCACCCGGAACATTTTCCCATGCCGTCCCGCCCCGGATAGTGCCGCGATGAAAGCGCGCGCCCAGCGCTCCAGATCGCCGCGCCCGGCCTCGCCCACGCGCTCCGGGTCGAACGCGAATACGATATCGATATCCGAACTGTAGTTGAGTTCGTTGCCGCCCAGCTTGCCGAGCGCGATCACCGCCACCGCATCCCGCAGGGAAGCGGTTTCGGCCATGGACATGGTGATCCCGAAGCCGGACTCGATCAGCGCATTGGAAAGCTGGCTAATCTCCAAGGTGATGCGGAGCAAGGTTTCGCCCAGCCAGATATCGCGCAAGGCGATGCGCAGGTATTCGCGGTTGCGGTAGCGCCGCAGGCCTTCCAGGGAATCCTCGTAACCCTGCCGGTTGGGACTCAGCCCCACGATTTCCCTGCGGAACTGGTTCAAAAGCTTGGGCTTCTCCAAGGCATGCGCATCGCCCAAATCCATCAGATATTCGGGTTGCCGCACGAGAATGGTGGCCAGGTAATCGCTATGGCCGAAGGCCTTGATCAGGATCTCGTTCAGATAAGGATGGTTCAGCAATTGCCGAACGAAATAATCGGGATCCGGCACCGATTCCAAGTATTGGCCCAGATGGCGCAAGACCGATTCCGGATCGGGGCTGGTCCGCAATTTCGGGGCCGCCACGAGAATGGCCGCGCACAAGATGCCTTTTTCCCGCACCCGGTCCAGCATGCTCCGCAGCAATTCGGCCGCGTTCCTTATTCCCGCAAGCCCCAGCCCGTCCAGGGCGCGCTCGAGGCGCTCCGGCGGGGACTGCGGATCGAGGACGGCGGCGGTCAGGCTTTGCCGTCCTTCTTCCGCCGGCCGGGAGCCCTCCCCGAGAAAGCGGCGGGCGAAAATCGCATGCACGTCCCGCATGGCATGGCTCAGGTCCCAGTCCAGTTGCGACTCGGAGTCGTACCGGGATCCGGGCAGGTAACCCATACGTTTCGCCAGATGCCCGAAGGCGTCGCTTCCGCGCGCGGGCACCAGGAGATCCCGGGAATAACCGCGTACCATGCGGAGCCCGTTGATGAGCCGCCGCAGGAAAACGTAGGCCCGGTAGAGGCTCTCGAATTCGGAAGGATCCAGGATGCCTTCCTCGAGCAAAGCCTCCAGCACCGCTTCGGTGTTCGGCTCGCGGAGGGATGCGTGTTTGCGCCCGAAGCGCAACTGCAGGAATTGAACCGTATACTCCACCTCGACAAGGCCGCCCGGCGAGAATTTGGCGTTCACGCCTTTCCCGAGCACCTCTGCCTGTTGCGCTCGCAAGGTAAGGGTATGTTCAATCGGGATGCTTTCCCCGGCGAAAAGGATTTCGTCCCGCGCGCCCATCGTTTCCTCGGCGAAGACGCGATTTCCGGCTATGGGACGCAGCTTGAGCAGGGCTTGCCGCTCATAGTCCAAGGCGCCCCCGCCAAGCCGGTAATATTCCAGCCAAGTCGCGAATTGCGAAGCCAAAGGTCCGCTGTCCCCATGCGGGCGCAGCCGCAGATCGAGCGCGAAAATCCCTTCCGGGCGCGACCGGATGATGCCGCGAATCTCCTCCATCAGCTTGCCGAAGAATTCGGAATGGCTAACCGGCTTCGGCCCACTGGCAGAGCTGACGGTCCTTGTCCCTTTGGCGGGCTCGACCGCGGTTTCGCCGGCGGCGGCATAGAGCAGTTGCAATTCCAGATCCGAGGCGTAACCCAACTCGCGTCCGCCCAGCTTCCCTTGCCCGAAAAGCGCGTAAGGGCACGCCTCATCGCCCCGGCGCGGCTCCCCGAATTCCCGCACCAGCTTGCCGTAGGCCAATCCCAGCGCCCCTTGCAGGACGGCTTCCGCCAGGGTGGTGACCTCGGCGGAAAATTCCTGCAGGGTTTGCCTTGGATAGATGAGATGGGCGGCCTCGATCCGGAAGAGGCGCGAATCCTTGAAACGGTTGAGGGCTTCCACCCGGTCCGCGTAGGAGGGCTCCCTGTCCATGGCTTCGCGCAGCCGCGTCTCCAGGTCCTTGCGGGAGGCCGGCTTGCGATCTTCCTCCAGCCCCCGTAACACGGAAGTGACCTCCTCCAAAGGCAACTTCGTCATCTCCTCCCACAGGTAATCGCCGGAGCCCAGGAGCCGCGCCAAGGAAGAGAGGAAGGTGAGATCCTCTAGTGTCGCGATTTCCGCGGCCGCGCCGGGCCGCGCCATCAAGGTATCGATGAATCCGTTGAAAGACTGGACCGCGGCGGGAAAGTCCGTGGCCTGGGGCAAAGCCGAAATGAAACGCTCCATCAGGATGATGGCCACCTTGATGCGTTCCAGCGTATGGTCATCGTGGATGGGCCGGCCCTGGGAATCGGCTATCAGGATTCGGTCTTCGAAGCGCTCGCCTTCGGCGCGGGTCAATAACTTGAGGATGGAAACGCCTTGCATCGCCAAGGCGTTGCTGAGGGAGAAGAGAAGCGCTTTGCGATCGGTACCCCGCACCGTGAGGAGGGCCCCGCGCTCATCGGGCTCGGCCTTGATCTCCAAAGGCAATTGCGGGACCGGATCCGGGATCAGCCCGGCCGGTCCCTCACCGGCGCCGTCCGCACCGCGAGGCGCCCTCAAGGCTTCCTTGGCCTTGGAAGCCGAAGATTTACGTTCCAGATACGCCCCGATGCGCCGGAACAAATCCCGCCGCAAGGCCTCGGTCTCGCGACTGCGCAACAGGCGGATCACGCTCAATAGGTCGGCGGCCAATCCATCACGGAACTCCGCATCGATGCTCGCGGGGGCCTCCGGGGGCCGCTCCAGCACCAGGTAGTCTATGAGCTTGCCCGCGGCAGGAACATGCTCTTCGGGCCATCCCTGCCCGCCCTCGATCAGTTCGGGGGCATAGCTGAACACCCTGCCGACCTTGATGTCCAGGTCATGGCTGGCGAGCACTCCGGAGAGCGCCGCGAAGAATCCCGGCACGTCCTCGCCGACCACGGTCAAACCGAAGGTCCTATCGGAGAGAAGGGAAAACCGAAAGGAGTAGGGCTCGTCCCGGGTAAGGCCGGCGACGCGTTCGAGATGGCCCTCGATCTCTTCCACCGAGAATTCATTGAAATAATCGGCGTCCAGGCGACGGCAATGTTCGGCCACCAGTGTCTCGGGGAAGCGCCCGCCATCCGGTGCGACCGCATTCGCGAGGACGATCGCCTTCTTTTGGGCCGGCGTCATATCCATGAGCCGCCAAAAATAGAAAGAAAAAGGGGCCCCCTTCCGGGAGCCCCTTTATTACCGAAGCGCCTGGAGTTCGCGAAGCGAACTCCAGAGCGAGTTGCGATTATCCGTGGTAGTAGAGCTCGAACTCCAAAGGAGTCGGGCGGAACTTCATCGGTTCGATCTCGGCGGTCCGCTTGTAGGTGGCATATGCTTCGAGGAAGTCGGCGTCGAATACGTCGCCGGCCGTGCACCACTCGTGATCCTTCTCGAACTCGGAATACGCTTCCTCCAGGTTCTTCGAGGTCGACGGGATGTTCTTGAGCTCTTCCGGGGGCAGTTCGTAGATGTTCTTGTTCATCGGCGCGCCCGGGTCGATCTGCTTCTTGATGCCGTCGGCCATGGCCATCAGCATCGCGGCGAACGTCAGATACGGCGATCCGGAGGAATCCGGGCAACGGAACTCGAAGCGGCGGGCCTTGTCGCCCTGCACGTGCGGGATGCGCACCGAGGCCGAGCGATTGGTCGCCGAGTAAGCCAGGTTCACCGGGGCTTCGTAGCCCGGCACCAGGCGGCGGTAGCTGTTGATGCTCGAGTTAGAGAAGATCTGGATCGACTTGCCATGCTTGATGATGCCGCCGATGGCGTACATGGCGGTCTGGGACAGGTTGGCGTACTTGTCGCCGGCGAAGAGGTTCTTGCCTTCCTTCCAGATCGAGGTATGCACGTGCATGCCGGAACCATTATCGCCCCACATGGGCTTGGGCATGAAGGTGGCTGTCTTGCCGTATTTGGCGGCGGTGTTCTTGACCACGTACTTCAGCTTGTGGACCTGGTCGCCGGCGGAGACCACGGTGCCGAACTTGAGGCCGATTTCGCACTGGGCGGTCGCGACTTCGTGGTGGTGGATTTCCGGGGTGAGGCCCATCTTGGCCAGGTTCATGACCATCTCGTTGCGGAGATCCATCATGGTGTCCTGGGGAGCGGCGGGGGCGTAACCGCCCTTGAAGGCCACCTTATGGGCCAAGCTGCCGGGATTGCCGCTGGTCCAAGGACCTTCGTTGGTCTCGATGGAGTAGCTGGCGCTGCGGACGGTGGACGAGTAGGTCATTCCGTCGAACACGAAGAATTCCGGCTCCGGGCCCATGAAGGCGAGGTCGCCGATCCCCTGGCTCTTCAGGTATTCCAAGGCCTTCTTGGCGATGGAACGGGGGTCGCGATTGTAGGGTTGTCCGGTCCGGGGCTCGATAATGTCGCAGTACATGCCGATGGTGGGCACGGCTACGAAAGGGTCGAGGTAGGCGGAAGCCGGGTCGGGCTTCATGATCATGTCGGAAGCTTCGATGCCCTTCCAGCCGCGGATGGAGGAACCGTCGAAGGCCATTCCGACCTTGAACATTTCATCGTCCATACGGGACACGGGAAAGGTGAAATGCTGGAGCTGACCGAACATATCTCCGTAAAGCAGGTCCACGAACTGGACGTTGTTGTCCTTGGCTAGTTTCATGACTTCGGCGGGGGTCATATCGTCTTCTCTTCCTCCTGAAGATGGTTGGTCAAGCTTCCTAAAAAGCCCGAGCTATTGAAAAATAACGAGGGGAAATTAGAAAAAATCGCTTGGATTCCTGATCGACAATGGCTGACAAAAGTGACCCTTGATTTGACAATGGTCTGTTTTTGTCATTTTTTGCCTTCCTCTCCTCCACCGACGTTTTGGGCTGATCCGAATTTGTTAATCCGATTTCCCTATTTCCTTCGTATTCCCTCTGCCCCAAACTGGGGTTAGGCTATATGGCAAGCTAGTACTGTGCCAGTCCGCTGGATTTCCTTTAGCCCCTCCGTGTCGGCGCTTGCGCGCTTCTCCGTCTTAAGGGCATGGTCGAGTGGCCCCTCTCGGTCGGTGCTGGCGCGCCTCTCCCTCTCGCGGCGCTCGGTAAATCGGTCTGTACCGCAGCGCTCGAGGGGTTCGCTTCGGTCAAAGGGTCGGCGCAAGCCAGTTTCGCGTCTACAACCAGATTCCTAGCGCCTCTCCCTCTCGCGGTGCTCGGTAAATCGGTCTGTACCGCAGCGCTCAAGGGGTTCGGGGAAGCCGGCTCTTCGTTTAAGACCCTGCGGTCGATTTGAATTCTGGAAGCGGAGTCTGAGAAGATGGGGTTTAAGGCTTGAAGTCCTGGTAGAGGCGGGAGGCTTGGGGCTCGCGCTGCTTGGTGTATTTGCCCTTATAGAAGGTTATCTCGCCTTCGGGGCGCATGAAGTAGACTTGGCCGATGCGGACGTCGGGGTAGACGCGGATGGGGTGGACGACTTCGATCTCGAGGGTCCAGGTGGGGAATTGGCAGACGGGGTTGCCGTTTTCGTCGGGGAGGTAACCCCAGCCTACGTCGCCGAACCCGGCGGTGATGTGGGTGTTGATGCCTAAGCGGCCGATGGAGCTGCGGCCTTCGAACATCGGGACGAATCGGTTGCTGGTGGCGGTCTCGTTGCTGCAACCGAGGTAGAGCATGCCGGGTTCGAGGACCAGGCCATCGTCGGGAATGACCAGGGATCGGGTGGGGTTGTCCAGCTTCATGTCGAGCACGGCGCCGGGAGGCAGGTCATAGACCAGCAGCTTACGGTTCAGCGAGACGTCGTATGAGTTGGGGCCCAGGTTCGCCGGGATGAACGGAGCGACATGGATCGTCCCCAGTTCCATCTGCTTCAGGATTTCTTTGCCGGTCAGGACCATGGCGCGGGTAAAGCTATAAAATTGCCCGAGAAGATTCGCCGCGCGATTCCGCCCCGCGTCGCTTTGCCGAACAGCCGTGGGCGTTTACCTTGTGTGCATGGTTTTCCGGGCGGCATTCCTGGCCGCGCTATTATCCCTGGCTGCCTTCGCAGGCGGGCCTGCCTGCACTTCCTTGGAGTTGGTCGGGCCGGGCGCTCCCCGCGGCGGGGCGCCACGGGAAATCCCCATTTACCTCGCCATTCCGGATTCCCTCGGGCCCTTCGCGGTACGGCCTTTCCTGATCGCGCCGCCCGAGTCTGCCAAAGCCATGCTGGCGCGGACCGAAAACGGCTTCGAGGTCATGGGGAAGCCTGAGCGTCGGTTGCTGCGCGCCTTGCGCATTTGGCTCGATGGCGACGCGCGCGGGGCAGGGGAGGAGATCGCCGCGCTTCTGCCCCACGCTTCTGCCGCATTACGACCGATCCTCAAGACCGACAAAGCCCTGCTCCTCTACGCCGCCGGTTTCGGGCCCGATGCGGAGAAGGAGTGGCTGGCGCAATCGGCTCCTGCGGGCGCCTGCAAGGATCCGGCGCGCAAAAACCTTTTCTCATACTACCTCGATCATCGCGAATTGGAAAAGGCCCGGTCCGCCTTGGATCGTTTCCTGGCCGCCGAACCGAAGGACAAATGGGCCAACGATGCCAAGGCCTATCTGGTGCGGCTAGCCGCTTCCGACGACGAATGGGAAGCCTTCCTGAAGGAGAAATCCGAAGGCAGGGATTCGCTCTTCGACATCCAAATCGCTTACGCCGATTTGCTCAAGTCCCAAGGCCGTTATGAGGAATCCAAGCGTTATTATAACCGCGGTCTGGAAGGATCTCCGCGCAATGGGCCCGCCTGGTTGCAACTGGCCGAAGTCTATGACCGGCTGGAGATGCCTTTCCTCGCCTGGGAAGCGTTGGACAACGCCTTCGCCGCCGGGATCGCGGACGCGAAAGTGTTCGAGGTCCTGAGCCGGGTGCTAATGCACGCGAGCCAGTACGCGGCCGAGCGGAGATCTTGGATCGACCATGCTTTCGGCGCGCTGGACATGCGCGATCTGCGTTGGGGCTACGGTCCGGAGTGGGCCGATCGCTGCTGGCGCATGGCGGAGATCAACCTGGAGCATGGCCTGCCCGCCGATTTCCATCGCCGTTCCTTGGCGCAATTGCTTTATCACGTGTATTGCCACAACGGACGGGTCGATGCCGCGAAGGCTTTACGCGCGACTTTCTGGTTCCATTTCACCGGCCCTTCCATCGCCCGGGAAGCCCGGTTGCATGGACCGGAAAGGGATCCATCGGCCCCTTGCTTGTCCGTTGGCACGGCCGGTTGCCGATTCGGGAGCGGTCCCGTCCTGGACGTCAACTTGGGGTATGTCGCATACCCTCTGGCGAAAGCCGCGGCCGATTCCGATTTTTTCTTCGACTAGGCGATTCCTGCTTTCCGTTTAGTACTTTTCCCGCCCATCACCGACATGTGATCGCGGACACGGCGCCGCGGTGCGCTCGAATGCATTTTTCCACGCAGGGTGTTCCGTACACCCTCGGCATCCGCCCCGGCGCGGCGGAGGAGGCAGGAACTTGGCATCGGCATGGCGAACCTTTCCTAGCGGGTCATTGATCGCCGCCTTGGTCCTGGGGGCCTTGGTGTTAGGGGCGCAAGCCCGCGGGCTTATCAATACTTGTCCCGAAGTGACCGGACGGGCCGGGGACTTGGTGGTCCAGACCCCCATTCTCCAATATACGGTCACCAATTTCGATCCCAGTTGGTTCGATACCGATCATCCGGAAAAGGCGCCCACCCTTTTCACCCTCTTCATCAATCCCGAATTCAAGAAGTACGCCAAGGCCTTGCGTCTGCGGGTGCAGGTGTTGGCGGATACTTCCCTTGGGAGGAGCCATGATCAGAACGACGTCTTGATCGCGTTCGATCGCACCTCCAATCCCCTGGACTCGATGGATATCGGCCGGGTTATCCCCTCACAACAGGTTTTCGATTTGTCCTGGGAGGCCGGAGGGGTGAGCTTCACCAAGAGTTCCTTGTATGACGTAATCCTGCAAAAGCGCGCGGCACCCGAGATGAATCTAACCTTCAGGTTCAACCTCACTTGCGAGGACGATGTATTTATCCAGGCCCAATCCGAGCCGATCAAATTGGGCGACATCGGCCATCTCCGCTACGTGAAAATGATCCAGGCGCTTTATCCGGGCACCAGCGTCAGCAGCGCGGTTCCGGTTCCCATCTATACCGTAACGCCCATCTTCAAGGTGGCCAGCGAACTGTTCAACAAAATCGAGTTCGATTACCCTCCGGATCAACCCAAGATCGAAATCTTCCTCTACGAGGTTCCGGCGGGAACCAATCCCAAGGACGCATTGGACGGGATGGAGTACGCCAAGTTCGGGCTCTTCAACGAATCGCCCAGCGCTTATCCCGCGGGCTTGCCGCTGCTCTTGCCTGGGATGACCTACGTCTGGCGGGCCCGGGCCGTATTGCGCGGGCCTACCACCGATTACCTCTATTCGGATCCGCTCTACTTCAAGGTGGACGAGCGTTTGGAAGGCGGATCTTCGGTCCCAGCACCGCAGGTGGGGGATATCCGCACCTTGGCCGAGCAAATCAAGTACGGGGACGATTACGGCAAGCGCGTCATGGCCGCCCTCAAGATCATCCTGGGGGATAATTTCGAAATCTTCGATCAGTCGCGTAACGGGAAGATCCCCGCCAAGGGTCAAATCCGCCTGAATGGGCATCCTTATTCTTTGGAGGAACTGGAGCGGCTGGCGCGGGACTTCCACCAGGCGCGCCTTTCGGTGACCCGGATGAGGTTCCAATGAAGTTAGGGCTCGCTCTCATTGCCTTCGCGGCTTTGCCCTTGTTCGCGGCTTCCAATCCGCTGGGCGTCATCAAATCGGTAAAGGGCGATGTGAAACTGGCGGCGACGGATTCGGCCCTCGCGCCGGCGGCGGGCGCGATGTTGTTCCGCCAAGGCGCGCGCTTTGAAACGGGTGTGGAAAGCAAGGCCATGCTTCGCCTTCTGCCGGACAATGCCTTCCTGGACGTGCGGCCGCAATCGGCTTTTACCCTGAAACGCATCAAGACCCGGGTGGCTTTGGGCCAGAAGGGAGCGGCAGCCGAAAAGGAAGTTCGGGCGCGGCGCCTGATCCTGGAGAAGGCGGAAGTGGTGGTGGGCCTCAAGAAGAAGAGCGATCCGGTGCAATGCGCGAACGCGCAGACGGTGGCTACCGCCGCGGCCGGAAGGTTTTCCTGCCGCAGCGATGAAAAAGCCACGGCCACCTTCCTGGTACAGGATGGCGAGTTGTCCATCTACAACCGGCCCAAGGATATCACGGTCACGGTACGCGCGGGACAGAAAGCGGTCTCCGATTTGGAGGGTATCAAGGTCTCCGATGCCAGCGATGCCGAGTTGGACCTGGTCGGCCTTAGCCAGAATACGCTCGAGGTCGATTTCGTGAATCCCGAAACCGAGGACTTCACGACCTTGGAAGTGGAATATGAGACCAACTAATCCGCTTCCGGCGCGCGCGCTCGTCTCGGCTTGGTTGATCCTGGCCGCGACGGCTTGGGGCGCGCCTACAGGACAGCCTACCGAATCGGGCGGGGATACCTTGGATACTTCCACTCCAGCGCCCAAGGGTATGGCGGCCGAGCCGGATTCGCTGCGACAAACCGTTGGGCCCGCATCCTCGGGAGTGACGGGGATGCGCTCAGCGGCAGGTGCGATGGATTCGGCGGTCGCCGAAGCCCCGCCCACCGATTCAGCGCATGACGCCTTCCTGGTTCCCATCGACGGCGATGTCTTTTACGAACGGCAAATCAAGGTGGTGGCCACCCTCGGAGGCGCCCCGGCCAGTTCGGTGCTGCTGTTGGACGGGTACCCCGAAAGCCAGCCGCTCGCATTGAACGACGGGGTGGTGAGCGCCACCCTGATCGGGCTCAAGTCGGGGGTGCATGAATTGACCCTGTTGCTTTTCAACGAGCGGACCGAGATTATCGGCAAGCAGATGGTGCGGTTTTTCGTGCGCGTACCGGAACCCGAGCGGAAGGCGCGCGCCGGGGCCTTTCGGCAGTTCGGCCACGTATTCAGCAAGCTGGATTTGAAAAACGGCGAGGCGCAAGGCCGCGTGCTCTCCCAAAGCGAATTGAAACTGAAGCCCGGAACGGATACCGCTTTGATCGCGGGAAAGAAGGAGGCGCCCGTTTCCGAACAGCTGGATGGCGTGGCCGAAGCCGCTTACAACGTCAAGTACAAGCAGTTCGAGGCTTACGGCAAGGTGCTGGGACGCACGGATGAAAACCGGTTCCGGCAGCCAAGCGATCGCATCACCGCCAACGTGAAATACGGGCCCTGGGCGTCGCTGAAGGCGGGGGACGTCTATCCGCTCTACAATCCCTTGCTCTTGAACGGCACGCGGGTAAGGGGCGCCGAAGCCGCCTTGAACCTGACCCTGGGGGAGACTACTTGGGGGACCTTGCGCGCTGTGCGCGGCGAGAGCCGCCGAGAGGTTCCCGCTTACCTCGTCAAATACGATACCGGGGACGGGACCCGCATTGATACCGTGCCCGGCACCTTCGCGCAGACCTTGACGGCCGTGCGTCTGGGGGTGGGAGGAGGACCGGCTTTCGATTTGGGATTCACCATCATGAAAGCTTCCGACGATGAAGGCTCGGCCGATCGATTCCGGGTGAATTCCATCCTGCATGGCGTGCGCCCGACGGAAAACGTAGTGCCGGGAATCGACTTGCGCGTCGGCGCCTGGGACGGGCGCATCCAGTTCTACGCCAACTCCGCCTTGAGCCTCTACACGCGGGACAAGTCCCTGGGGGCCTTCGCACCGGACAGCTTCCAGGTGGATTTCAATCCCAAGCATTACGAGGATTATTTCATCGTCAATTCCACCACGCGAGGCTGGCAGTACCTGTTGTCGCCCCAGAGCGGCGGCGAATCCGACGTCAGCGGTTTCATCAGCTCGGAGAGCGCCTTGGAATCCGGCATCGTCACCTCTATCCCGTTCCAGGGGATGGTGGAGGAATTCGAATTCCGCTATTCGCATCTGGGGTTGGACTACCATAGCGAAGGCAATCCGTTCCTGGGCGGGAACCCGGGGGACGGATTCACCGTCATCGAAAAATTGTCCGTGCTCGACAACCGCGTTTCCGTGGCCATGGAGTTGGGGCAATACGGCCAGGACCTTGGCCTCACTTCCCAGGAGCAGCGTACCCTGAAGGTGGACTTGCGCTTCACTCCCGGCCCCTACAATCCCAGCTTCTGGGTCGGGGGCGGTCGATCCAATATCGTGCCCGAAGGCACATATGCCCATCAGTTCAGTTCCAGCTTCCTGAATTTCAACACGGGCGCGTACCACCAGTTCCAATTGTCCAACGCCAAATTGCATGCGACCGTTCTGTACGGGTTTACCCAAAGCGAATACGCCTTGCGTTCGGCTTTCGCGGACGATACCCTGCCCGACTTCCCCGCCACCCGCACCCATATCGTGAACGGCATGGTGCAATACAAGATGCGCGACGTGGGATTCCTGCCCCGCCTCTCGTACACCTTCTCGAGCAACGGGATCCAGCAGCCGACCCATTCGGTCACCATGGGATTCTTGCAGCCTTTGCTGGAGGATCGCATCAAGGTGGATTTGTCGGCGACGGTGGGGCAGTATCCCAAGACCAACGAAGTCAATGATCTCACCATGGGCGGCGCCGCCGACATCGAGTACGTGCTGGGGCCGCAGCAAACCTTCCGCCTGCGGGAAAAGCTGCTGCAATACGGGGACCGCCGCCACCTGTTGGTCGGCGCCAGTTACGAAATGTTCTTTTAGGCGCCGAACGCCTTCTAAGCCTTTTCGAGGCCGCGCCGCCGCCAAGGATCGAATGGCGCCAAGTCCGCCGGCGGTTTCTCCTTGAGCATAAGTCCGACCAGGCACTGCGAGGCCAGCGGCGCCATGCTGATTCCGCTCTTGTAATGGCCCGCGCATACGGCCCATCCCCGGCTCGCGTCCAACCAACCCATCCAAGGCAAGCGATCGCGGGTGCGCGGACGGATGCCCGACCATCGTTCCAGGGCGGCGGGCGGGATTCCCGGAAGCCACTGCGCCAGTCGATCCCCGATCCAAGCCTCCCCTCGGGCATCGAAACCCTCTTCCCACGTTCCCGGTTCCGAAGTGGCCCCGCAAACCAGGGAGTCCCCCCGTGGGACCAGGTACAGCTCATCGTTCAAGTGGAACATGGCCGTCGTACCGTGGAAATCGGGGATGCGGAGCAATTGCCCCTTCACGGGAATGACCGGCGCGCGGATGCCCTGCTCCTCCAGCACCTTACCAGTCCAGGCTCCGGCCGCGATCAAGACGCGCCGCGCTTCGGCCATGCCGCCGGGGAAAGAAAGCCGGGTGAGCCCGGCCGAGCTGGTCCAGGGCCCGTTGGCGGCCTCCCGACGGAAGACAACGCCCGCGCGACGGCAGGCTTCGCGCAAGGCCGCGACCAGGTCCCGGTTCTGCACGTAGGCTTCGCCGGGAAAGCGATAGGTACGCACGCGGGCAACCGGGGTGCGCCCGGAGAGCGGCGCAGGTAACGTGTCAGTTACCGTGTAGGCCGTCGCCTTTTCCCGGGCGAACTGCCGTTCTTTTTCGCCCAGCCTTTTGACCGCCCGGGGATCGTCCAAGTTGAAGACCATCCAGTCGCCTGCCTGGGCATAAGGGATGTCCAGGCTGGACGCGGCCCGGAGCTCTTCGAGCCAGGCAGGATACATCCGGATCGATCGCACGTAGAAGCCCCGGAAGTCGGATTGGAATACATGCGCATCCCGGGTGACCAAGATACCCGCGGCGGCCCAGGAAGCCTGCGCCCGGGTGGCTTCCGGATCGAAAACCAGAACGGATAGGCCGCGCCGGGAGGCTTCCCAGGCGCATGCCAAGCCCATGACGCCGGCGCCGGCGATGGCGAGATCGAAAGGGCCGGGGTGGGTCATTTGTTTATGAGAGGGTATAGGGTTAAGGGACAGGGAAAAACGCCGGTTTCATCTTCATACCCTTAACCCTGTACCCTTTACCCTACTTCTTCCCTCCCCAAAACTTCGGATCCGCCGCGCTCGCTTCGGCCAGGTCGGCGAAGAAATGGATTTGGCTGCGGACCGCCGAATGGAAATCGGCGAGACCCAAGGATTCGTTTTCCGAATGGGCGTTGGTGTAGGGATCTTCGATCCCGACCAATAATGCCGGAATATCGCCCAGTACGCGCGTGAAGCTGTCCACGAAGGGGATGGTGCCGCCGCACCCGATCAAGACCGCTTCCCGGCCATAGCCGCGGCCCAACGACTGCTTGGCCACCGAAAAGACCGGGTGATCGGGGCGGGTCATCCAGGGGTTGGCGCCCTGCTCGGGTACGACCTCGACTTTAAGGCCCCAGGGGCAATTCTTTTCCAGGAATTCCTTCACCAGGCAGGTCGCCTTGGCATGGTCCATGTTCGGCACGAGACGTAAGCCTACGCGGGCCCAAGCGGATTCCATGATGACGTTGCCGGCGATTTTCTTCCCGCCCGACTGGATCGAATTGACGGCGATGCTGGGCTCGCGCCACATCTTGGCGAGCAAGCCTTCATCCTTGGCGAAAAGCCTCACGCCCGGTTCGATGCCTGCCTGCTTGCGGAACTCGGCATCGGTCAGGCCCAGCTTGCGGTAATCCGCCATCTCGGCCGCGGTCGGGGCCTTCACGTCCTCCCAGATCCCGGGAACGGCCACGCGTCCGTCCTCATCCGTCAGCTTGGCCAGCATCTTGGCCAGGCCTTGGATGGGATCGGGAATAGGGCCGCCCCACATGCCCGAGTGCAAAGGATGATCCAAGCCGGTCACGGTGACGTCCATGGAGATGAGACCGCGCAAGGTGGTCGTGAGGCTTGGCACGCCGACGTCGAAATTGCTGCAGTCGGTAAGGACCACGGTATCGGCGCGCAGCCGTTCACGGTAGGTCGCCAGGAACTGGCTCAGATGGATGGACCCGATCTCTTCTTCGCCCTCGATGATGACTTTCACGTTGAGGGGCAGGGATCCCGCCGAGCGCAACCAGGAGGCGACGCTGGCCGCATGGATGAGCACGCCCGCCTTATCGTCGGCGATGCCGCGGGCGTAGAGCCGCCCGTCCCGTTCCGTCGGCTCGAAGACGGGCGATTTCCAGATCTCTTCGCGCATGGGCGGCTGCACGTCATGATGGGCGTAAAGCAGAACCGTGGGCGCGCCGGGCCGCTTCAGCCAATCGCCGTAAACGTACGGATGCGTCCCGGGAATGCGCATGATCTCTACGTTCTCGAAGCCGGCCGCCTTGAGGATTTCCGCGGTGCATTCCGCCGAGCGCTCCACTTCCTTCGCATCGAAGCCGTCGAAGCTGACCCCGGGGATCTTCGTCAAGCGGATGAGATCCTGGAGATGCTTGGCCTTGTCGTCCTCGTAGCGGGCCAATGCGGCTTTCGTTCCCTCGCGTTCAACCATGCGCCGCCCCCGCCACCGATTCCCATTCCTCGCGCACCTTTTCCATCAACGGCCGGATGGCCTCCTCGCGCATGTCGAATTTCAATCCGCCTCCTTCGAAGAGCTCCCGTAACCTGCGGGTTCCCCCCAGGCTCAGGCCCCGCTTGTAATCCGCCAAGGCCTGCTTCTCGTCCTTAAGCGACTTGAGCCACACCTGCAAGGCGCCCAGTTGGGCGATGCCGTACTCGATATAGTAGAAGGGCACTTCGAAAATGTGCAGCTGACGATGCCAGGCATGGGCGCGGAACTCCTCCAGCCCGGTCCAATCCAGGTTGGATCCGAAGCGCGCGTCCAGGCCCAGCCAGGCGGCCTTGCGTTCCGATTGCGTATGCCCGGGATGCGTGTATAGCCAATGCTGGAAGGCATCCACGGTGGCGACCCAGGGCAAGAGGCGGAACACTTCCTCGTCCTCGGTCTGGATGGCGCGGCGGCGTTCCTCTTCCGAATAGAACTCGTCGAGGTAACGGGCGCCCAGGCGCTCCATGGACATGGAAGCCACTTCGCTGAACTCCATAGGCGCGCCGCGGTTGAAGCCGAGCGGCATCGCGCGGGTATAGAAAAGATGGAAGGCGTGCCCGCTTTCGTGCAGCAGGGTGAACACGTCTTCGTTCATGCCCACGGCGTTCATGAAAATGAAGGGCAGGCGTACCTCGTTAAGGCTGCACTGGTAGCCGCCCGGCGCTTTGCCGATCCGGTTCTCCAGATCCATCAGGCCGTTGTCCGTCATGGTCTTGTAGAATCCGGCCAGTTCCGGATCCATTCGCGTGAAGATCGTCCTCACGCCTTCGACCAAGCGTGAGGCTTCCCGGAACGGATTCAGAGGCGGGCGCCCGAGGGGATCGCAGCTCAAATCCCAAGGGCGCAGGGCGCTTAAGCCCAGCTTCTCGCGCCGGTAATCCAGGCTCTTGCGGAAGAGCGGGACGACCGCCTTTTCCACGCTGGCTTGGAAGGCGTAACAGTCTTGCGGGGTATAGTCGGTGCGGTGGTTGGCCTTGAAGCTATAGGCCACGAAATCCGGAAGCCCCAGGTTACGGGCCACCTGGTTGCGCAGGGTCAGTAGCTCATCGAAGAGATCGTCCAGCCTCTGCTTTTCCCGGCTGCGGCGTTCGGCCATCTTCATCCAGGCCTTTTCGCGGATGGAGCGATCGTTACCCTGCAGGTAAGGCGCCAACTGGCTTAAGGTCTTGGTCTCGCCGTCCCAGTCCACGGTCATATCGCCGCAGATTTTCTGGTAGGCCTGGGACAACTTGGAAATTTCGGTATGCAGGGGGATATTGCTGTCGGTGAACAATTCCACGCTTATTTGCAGCGATTCCAGCCACTGCCCGTACTCTTCCTTGGGAAGATGCTTGGCTTCGGGATGGGCGATCGCCTTCTTATTCAGCTCATCGATTACCGGCGCCATCGCCGGCTCCACGGTCTCCACGAAATCCAGATAAGCCTTCTGCTTGGCCGAATCCTGGGTAAAACAAGTCATGCCGATATAGAGCCGGGAACCCTCTTCATGCACGGCATCGCTCAGTTCCGCGTAGTCCCTGATCCACTTCAGCAGGGCGGCGCGGTCGGGAAGTGGGCGGGCATTGAGCTCTTCCAGATAGGGTTTGATGCCCTCCCAGGCGGATAAGTCCGCATCCGCCGCTATGAAACTACGCGGGAATTCCGGGCTGGGACGGGGCACCTTGGCCACCCAAGCGGGGACCACGCTGGCCGCTACGGCTGCTTGTTGTTCCGATCCCGCTTTTCCCATTCCCTCTCCTCCGCGGCCCATCCCCGGGGCCGCCGCAAACATGATGTCGTCCGATAAACAGCCTTTACGGGACAACTGGTAAGATAAAAAAGGGGGGACCTTCGTGAACGGTTTTCCTCGCCTTCCGGGATTGGGCCCCATGGCGCGGGAGGCTCTTTGCTATTTTTGCCGCTCCCAACCAAAGGCCCCTCCGGATGTCCATGACCGAAGAAATCCTCAAGCGCCGCACCTTCGCCATCGTGAGCCATCCGGACGCCGGCAAGACCACCATCACGGAAAAATTCCTGTGGTTCGGCAAGGTGATCCGCGAAGCCGGGCACGTGCGCGCCAAGGCCAACAAGAAGTTCACCACCTCGGACTGGATGAAGATCGAGCAGCAGCGCGGAATTTCCGTCAGCTCCTCCGTGCTGAGCTTTCCCTATGGCGGTTGCCAGATCAATCTAGTGGACACCCCCGGCCATCAGGATTTCAGCGAGGATACCTACCGGGCACTCACCGCCGTGGATTCGGCGCTCATCCTCATCGACGCCGCCAAGGGCGTGGAGCCGCAGACCATCAAGCTGATGGAGGTTTGCAGCCTGCGCAAGACCCCCGTCACCGTATTCATGAACAAGCTGGATCGCGACGCCCAGGATCCCGTGGCCCTTATGGACGAGGTGGAACGTATCCTGGGTTTGAAATGCTCGCCCATGACCCTGCCCATCGGCAGCGGCAAGATGTTCCAAGGCGTGTATTCCTTCATCGACGAGTCGGTGCACGTGTTCAGCCCCGAGACGCCGGAAGGGGAGATGCGCAAGGTGGACGGCGTGGACGATCCCCGCCTGGACGAATGGTTCGACGCCAAGTACCTGAAGGAGTTCCGCGATCAGGCCGATTTGGTGCGGGGGGCGATGGAGACCTTCGACCGGGTCCGTTACCTGAAAGGGGAACTGGCGCCGGTTTTTTTCGGATCGGCCATCAACAATTTCGGCATAAAGCACCTGTTGGATAACTTCGTGGCCAATGCGCCCTCGCCCATGCCGCGCATCGCCGAACAGCGGGTTGTGGAAGCCACCGAGCCCCATTTCACCGGCTTCGTATTCAAGATCCAGGCCAACACGGATCCCAAGCACCGCGATCGCATCGCCTTCGTCCGGGTATGCTCGGGCCGCTTCGAACGCGGGGCCAAGGTGCTGCATTGCCCGTCCGGCCGGCAGGTCCGCCTGGCGGCGCCGTCCACCTTCATGGCCCAGGACAAGACCGTGGTGGACGAAGCTTTCGCCGGCGACATCATCGGCATCCATGATCCGGGCATGTACGGCATCAGCGATACGCTTTCGGAGTCCGAGTTCCTGAAGTACACGGGCATCCCCGATTTCGCGCCGGAGCATTTCTCCCGCGTGTACCTGGAAGATCCCCTGCGCAGCAAGCAATTGACCCAGGGCCTCAAGCAATTGTCGGAAGAAGGCGCTACCCAATTGTTCTCGCCCCTCGCGAGCCCGGTCCCGGTACTCGGCGTGGTCGGCGTGCTGCAATTCGACGTGCTCAAATTCCGCCTCGAGGAGGAATACAACGCCCGCTGCCGCCTGGAATCCGCTCCCATCTACGCGGTCCGTTGGCTTTCCGGGGACGCGGCGCAGATGGCCGAGTTCCGGTCGCAGAACACCCACGACATGGCCACCGACAAACGCGGGAACCTGGTCTATCTATGTCCGAACGAGTTCCGGCTGACCACCATGGAGAAGAATTACCCTAAGGTGATCTTCTCGAAGTTCCATCTTGAGGAATAAAACCCTCACCTAAAGAAACCGTTCCTGATAAGCGAAAAGCGTCGGGATCTTGGCCAAATCGGGGCGAATGACAAGATTTTACAGGTTCATTAGGTCCAGCGGACCTCATTATTCTTAAAATAGAACTGACTTTTTACCGGGACCTACATGTATAAGACCCATCATTACCTGCATATCCCAGTCATGGGCACAGGCTTCACTATCGATTGCCCCATCCGGGTGGCCCGATTCGGGCTCTCTTCGGTGATTTCGCTGGTGGATGATCTGCTCATCGAAAGGATCCGCAAGCATTACGCGGTCAAGTACGGATTCCCCTACGAGGCTATCACCGCTTCCCAACCGGACCCGCGCGCGCGCCGTATCTCCGCCTATCTCGACCTGGTCGACGATATCGTCAACCTGCAGGTGGCCGAGATCAAAGCCATGCCCTTCGAGCCGGGGAACGACAAATCCAAATACTTCGAGCTCCTGCCCGATACTTCGCCCACCAAGAAGCTTTACTTCGAATACCTGGCCGCTGCGCCCGGACCCGGGAAAAGCCAGCTCGAAAAACAACTCACCGATCTGATCCTGCCCGGCAAGATCGACGGCAATATCATGACCAAGCTGGACCGGATCAATTACGATCGGGAAGGCCACGTGATGTCCATGGAGCACGCGGACGCCAAGGCGGCCCTGCGCGGTTTCGCGAAGTCGAAAATCCGCGCCGACATGGTTTTTTCCGCCGGCATCAATCCTACTCTGTACGGTTACATGGAGAACTTCCCGGACTTCTATCGCACGGCGGAAGGCCCTGCCAAGAAGGGCGTCATCCTCAAGGTTTCCGATTACCGATCCAGCGTCATCCAGGGCAAGTTCCTGGCCAAGAAAGGCATCGAGGTCCGCGAGTTCCGCATCGAATCCGGGCTTAACTGCGGCGGCCACGCCTTCGCATCGGACGGTTACCTGATGGGACCGATCCTCCAGGAATTCAAGGACAACCGCGGCAATTTCCCGACCATGTTCGAACCGCCTATCGCGGCCTATTACGAGAAGAAAGGCTGGCAATACCCGAGCGAAGCGAAGGACCGCCAAATCCCCGTAACCGCCCAGGGCGGCATCGGAAATCATGCCGAGGTACGGCGCCTGATGGACGATTACGGCATCGACGCCACCGGTTGGGCGAGCCCGTTCCTGCTGGTCCCCGAGGCCACGGCCCTGGATGCGCATACCCGCAAGCTCCTGGCCGAGGCCAAGGAAGAGGATCTCTATCTCAGCGATGTGTCGCCCTTGGGAGTGGTCTTCAACAATCTGCGCACCTCTTCGTCCCACGAGTGGGCGCGGAAACAGATCGATGCGGGGAAGCCGGGTTCAGCCTGCCCGAAGAAATTCCTGGTCAGCAATACCGAGTTCACGGATAAGCCCATCTGCACCGCTTCCAAGGAATTCCAGGGACAGAAGCTCACGGCCATGGGATTCGGAGAGGTACCTCCGTCGGATACGCCTCAGCCCGAGGTACAGACCGTTTACGCCAAGCATTGCATTTGCGATCAGCTCGGGAACGGCGCATTGATTGACTTGGGAGTCGTGAAGCCCGAGATGCCGGTATCCGTCTGCCCGGGCCCGAACATCGCTTACTTCGATCGGCTCTATTCATTGCGCGAGATGGTCGATTATATCTACGGCAGGGGCCCATCCTTGACTCCCGCCGATCGTCCCCACATGTTCAGCAAGGATCTGGTCATGTCGGTGGATTACTTCGGTAAGCTCGTGGAGAAGCTGGCGCCGGGGGATAACAAGGCATTCGCCTACCTGGCGCTGTTCAAGACCAATCTCGAAGCCGGGTTGGGCTATTACCAAGGCTTCGTTAAGAAGCCGGCATTCCCCGGGGAAAACTTGGGCTCCCTCCAGGAAACCATGGATGCCCAGGGCCTACGACTGATTGAGTTGTGGGTAAAGGCTCAAGCCAAGATGCCAAGCGAAGCTCCGGCGCAAGCGGTCAAGGTCGCCTGAACAAGAGCGGGATGTCAATTGCCCAAGTTATCCCCCTTTTTTTCTTGAGTAGATATTCCTTTTAGAATCAGTGACTTAGACAGCTCGTCCGGTCGCCTATCCCCAGCCGCCCTAGCATCACTTTTTCCATAAGGAAACGCCCCCTTGGGGCTTGCTTGCTTCAATTTATCTCGGATTACTATTTATTTCCTAAGCCATTGAATTTAAACGCATTATAGATATTGTGACGCGGAATGTCCCCGCATTCTCTTTATATTTTCATCTCGACAGGGTTTGCCGCCCTCGCCTAGAATGAACTTATATGTCCACCCCGCATGCTTCCCTCCGCTTCTTGATCGCAGGCCTTCTGCTCCCCGTATGTTCGTCCGCGTCTGATTCGACGCATGCCATCGATCCCGCTTCCGAAGCGAGCGTCGCCCGCCTCGGGCGCGATCAAAAATTGGAACTCAATTCGCGTTGGGATTTGGGTTATTACCTGTTCCAGATCCAGGAATTCGGCGCCGCCGCCAAGGAGTTCGAGAAGATCCGCACGGTTCTTCCCAAGGACGGTTCCCTGTTGGCCTTGATCGGATCATGCTATTCGATGTCGGGCCAATGGAAAGAGGGCGAAAAAGCCCTGCTGGAAGCCAAAGCCCAGAATCCCGATGACGAGGACATCAACGGCCTGCTGGGCCAATTCTATATCACCGCCGGCCAGTCGCTGAAAGGCGCTGCCTATCTGGAGCATTCCTTGAAGGTGACCCCGGAGCAGGATGATCTACGGGCCCATCTGGCCAACCTGTATTTGGAAGCCGGCCAAACCGAACGCGCGCGGTATCACTTGGAATGGTTGCTGCGGGGTAGGGGCGAGGATTCGGCAAAGGGCTTCGGTTTTCCCGAGCTCGACTATGCCTATGCACGCTGCCTCCTACTCTCGGGCCGATCCAAGGAAAGCCTGGCCTTCGCGGACCTGGCCCATCGCTCCGATCCTGCCAATCCCCGTTATTCCCGCGTGCTCGGCTTGGCCCTGATGGCCAATAGCCGTTACGCCGACGCCGCGCGGATGCTGGCGGAAGGCCGGACTGAATTACAAGGGGAGCCGTTAGTCTACTTGCAATGGGGAGAAGCCCTGTTCCTCGACCGCCGCTGGGAAGAAGCCGAGGCCGTTTGGCTGGAAGGGATCAGCCGATTCCCGGCTTCCTACGAACTGCTGGGACGACTGGCGGAATTCCATATCGCCACGGCACGCCCAGAGAAGGCCCTCCGCGTGCTCAAGTTCGGCGAGCAGCGGAATCCCGGCCATCCGGGCAACCGTCTGCTCGAGGCACGCTTGCATCGGAAGTTGGGCCAATTCGCGGCCGCGGGGAAGTCCCTGGATCGCCTGAAGCGCATGGCCTGCGGGCCCATGGCGAACGAAGCCTTATGGGAAGAGGCGCAGTTGGATTTCGCCACCGGCAAGCTGGGGGCTTGCGACAAGGTCCTGGATCGCATGCTGCAAGGCAAGTATCGCCACGCCGAGGCGCATTTACTGAAGGCCAAACTGGCCATGTTCCGGGGGGATAAGAACGGCGCGCAAACCCAGGTTCGGCAAGCCGAGGTCGAGGTTCCGGCCACCTTGGGCTTGGCGGCATTGGCCCGGCAAACATTCGCGGATTCTCCCGAGGTGCCGGGTCTGGCCGGGCTTTTGCAGAGCGCGCCATAAACGCGCCATCCGCTTACGATCCGATTCTACCGGAATGGAAAACGCCACCTGTGAGGTAGCGTTTTCCGTTTTCGGCAACCCGGAAAATCCGGGGAGTTCTGATTAAGGCCGGGGCCTAATCTTCAGCCGGCTCGGCCCCGCCTTCGGGAGTCTCGGCGGCGCTACTGGTGTCGAGGTCGAAAAGCCTCTTCAAGGGGATGATCTTCAGGCCCTTCTTAGGATCCACGGCATCGGACATCTTATCCGCCGCGAATCCGATCAGGAGCGGATGTTCGGGATGGTTCGCTACGGACTTCACGAAGGGCGAGGAACTGTAGCCCGGCATCAGGAAGTTCACGACGAAGGTGTCGAAATCGCCCTCCTCCATCATACCCAATGCTTCTTCGGGATCATTGGCCACCTCGATGACCGCATTAGGCAGGATCTGGGTGATGATGGCAACCGTCTCATTACGCCGCTGGCCTTCTTCATCCACCACCAGGATGATCCGCTCCGAGGTATCCGTGGTACCCAGAACCGTCTCGATCGGCCCGTCTTCCTCCGCGCTCTCGTCGCCGAAAAGCGCTTCCCCTTCGACCTCGGCCTCATCCGCTTCGTCTTCCTCTTCCTCATCGGCGGGGAATAGGTCGGATTCCTTCAGAATCTCCTTGGAGGGTTTGGGCGGGGTCGGCTTCTTGGGCTGGGGCACGCCCTGAGGCGCGCCGGTGCCGGCCGGAGGCTTGGCTTTGGGATCTTTGTTCTTATCGTCGATCATGCTGTCCCGATCCTAGGTTGGAATTGGCTAAATATAAATGTTCCGCCTCATCGCCGGGATTTTCCCGCGATCAGGGCCTCGATTTCCGGTATTTCCTTGGGGATGGCCGCGCTGAGGTTGCGGCAGCCTTCCTTGGTGATCAACAGGTCGTCTTCCACGCGGATGCCGATCCACTCGGAGTACCGCCGGCCGCCCAGGGTCGCCTCGAAGTGCCCGTAAAGCCCGGGTTCGTTGGAGATTTGCCACCCCGGCCGCAACGGATAATCCTGGTAGATGCGATAAGGATCGCCATCGTGCTCTTGCTCGCCCATCAAATGGGACAGGCCATGCGGCTGGCCGCTGTAGGAGCGCCGCGCCTTGCCTCCCTTCGCGAAAAAGCGTTGCTGCAACTGCTCTTCGAGGAAGGTCCACACTTTACGGTTGAGGTTCCGGATGGTCTCGCCGGGTCGGGCGTGCCTCAGGGTCTCCTTATTGGCGTCGAGGACGATGCCGTACAGCAGGGCCTGGAGGGGATTGTATGCACCCGCCGTGGGAACGGTACGCGTTATGTCCGCATGCATGGTCCCGTAGCGGACGCCGAAGTCGAGCAGCACCAGCGATCCCGGAACGATAGGTTCGTCGTTCTTCAAGTAATGCAGCACGGTGGCGTTCTTACCCGCGGCGACGATGTTAGGGAAGGAAAGCCCGGAGGGACTGCGCTTACGCATGCCCCATTCCAGGAAGGCCGATAGCTCGTTCTCGTCCTTGAACCCTTTGATCGCCCGCAAGGTCTCGGCGAAAGCGTCGCCGGTGTGCTTCACAGCGATATCGCAGTCCTTCACCTGTTCCGGTTCGAGGGGCAGGCGCAGGCGGAAATGGAGATCCACGCAGGACCGCAACTGGAAGCCTTGGCGGCCGGCCTTGCGGATGCGCTTGAGCAGTTCTTCTTTGAACTCCCAGTTGTAATCCGTCTTGGTGCGGATGACTTTGCGGCCGCCCTCGCCGGAGGTCCCGTCGGAACGGGTCTCGTAGTAATGGTAATAGGCGTAACCGTAGGGTTTCGGGGCTTTCTTGACCAACTTCTGGAAGTACTCCGGAAAGTCTTCGAAGGGGCGAACATCCCGGATGCCGGTCAGCGCGCGCAGTTCTTCCAGATCGCTTTTGCCCTCGGGAGTGGGATCCTTCGGGTAACCGAACCGCACGCCATCCCAGAACTCCTTGGTGGCATCTTTGCGAGAGATGAAGAGGACTTCGCGCGGCTCGCCGGGGACGCCGTTCCTGCCCTTCGGGTTCAGGACCAGGATCACCTTGGGTTGATTGATTCCCGTCAGATGGATTAGCGCCGGTTCCTGGAAGATGCGCAGACCGCTCATGATCCAGATATGCTCGCTGCCGGGTTCCCGGGCGATCCCGGAGAAGACGGCGAAGCCGTCCAGTTCCTTAAGATGCGCCTGGCGGCGGGCGATCAAGCGTTCGGTGTACTTGATCCCCGCCGAGCCGACAGGGAAGACCTGGGAATACTTGCGGAGGAGAGCGGAAGTGACCTTAGCCTTGGCCATTCCGGGGCCGCCCTACCAGCCCGCCACGTAGGGAAGGGCCGCGGCGACATTTTCGACCCCGGCCAAGTTGGCCAAGAGCTCGTTGAGCGAGTTCCAACGGCCGCTGAGGAATTGGGAGCGGGGACCGGAAGGTAAGGCCGCGGACTCGCTGACCGGTCCCGTGACCTTGCCCGCTTCGATATCCACCGACCATTGGGCTTGGGGCTCCTTTTCGGCCGCGGCCATGAGACGGCCGAGCGCGGCTTCATCCGCCGTGAGGCAAGGGATGCCTAGGGACACGCAATTGCCGAAGAAGATCTCGGCGAAGGATTCGCCCACGATGGCCTTGATGCCCCAACGCTGGAGCGCCTGGGGCGCGTGCTCCCGCGAGGAACCGCACCCGAAGTTCTTGTTGACGAACAGGATGGAGGCGCCTTGGTAGCGGGCATCGTCGAAAGCATGGGTCTGGCCCTTGGCTTTCAGCCCTAAGCGATCGTCTTCGAAGGAATGCGGGCCCAGACCGTCGAAGACCACGCAGCGCAGGAAGCGCGCGGGAATGATGCGATCGGTATCGATGTCATTGCCGCGCACGGGGACGGCGCGGCCGGAAACCTTGGATATGATGGCGGCTTCGTTCATTTTGACTCCTTATACCCCGGCCATCGCGAAAACGGCGCGGGCATCGGCCACCTTGCCTTCGATGGCGGCGGCGGCGGCCATGGCCGGGCTCATCAGCAGGGTGCGGCCGGAGGCCGAGCCCTGGCGGCCCTTGAAGTTACGGTTCGAGGTGGAGGCGCAGATCTGGCGCCCCTGCAGCTTGTCCGGATTCATAGCCAGGCACATGGAGCACCCCGGCTCGCGCCATTGGAATCCGGCGGCGAGGAATATCTCCTTGAGCCCTTTGGCTTCGGCTTGGCGCTGGACGTCCTGGGATCCCGGCACGATCAGGGCCTTGACCTTGGGATTCACCTTGCGGCCCTTTACCAGGCGCGCCACTTCTTCCAAATCGGACAGGCGGCCGTTGGTGCAAGAGCCGATGAAAACCACGTCGATGGGCACGCCGGCGATGGGCTGGCCTTCCTCGAGGGACATGTACTCCAAGGCCTCCTTGAGCAGGGGCCGTTCGTCCGAGGGGAACGTCTCCACCGCGGGAATGGACCAGGTCACGGGCAAGGATTGCCCCGGCGTGATGCCCCAGGTTACGAAGGGTTCGAGCGCCGAACCGTCAAGCGTGAATACGTCGTCATACTCGGCGTCCGCATCGGAAGCGATGGACCTCCAATAGGCCAGCGCTTTGTCCCAAGCCGCGCCCGCCGGGGCGAAACGGCGGCCCTTCAGGTAGGCGTAGGTGGTTTCGTCCGGGTTCACGTAGCCGATGCGGGCGCCGCCCTCGATGCTCATATTACAGAGGGTCATGCGCTCTTCCATGGACATCGCGGAGATGACCGGCCCGGCGTACTCGTAGGCGTAGCCTACGCCGCCGTTCACTCCCAGCTTATTGATGATGGCCAGGATCACGTCCTTGGCGTAAACGCCCGGACGTAACTTCCCGGTTACGTTGATGCGGCGCACCTTGAGCTTGGACATGCTCATGGTCTGGGTCGCGAGGATTTCGGCGACCTGGCTGGTGCCGATCCCGAAAGCCAGGGATCCGAAGGCCCCATGGGTAGATGTGTGGCTATCCCCGCAGGCGATGGTCTGGCCCGGCTGGGTCAATCCCATCTCCGGGCCGATGATGTGGACCACGCCCTGGTTGCCCGTCCCCTCATCGAAGAAGGTAATGCCGGCTTCCTTGGTGTTCTGCTCGATGGCCACGAGCATTTCTTCCGCCAAGGCGTCCCGCAGGGGGCGTTTGCGCTCCGCGCCTTCGGTCGGGATGATGTGGTCCACCGTCGCGAAGGTGCGCTGGGGGTATTTCACCTTGAGCCCGCGCTGGCGCAACATGGAGAAGGCCTGGGGGGAGGTGACCTCATGGATCAGGTGGAGGCCGATGAATAGCTGGTACTGGCCCGAGGACAGTTTGCCGACCGTATGCTTGTCGAAGACCTTGTGGAAGAGATTCTTGCCCATTGATCAGAGTCCGTTGTTATGGAATACAGGGTTAAGGGTTTAGGGTAAAGGGTACAGGGTCAAGAGCGTTATGTATTTCACTTTACCCTGTACCCTTAACCCTTTACCCTTCTTGTAATTATAGTAAACGCAGTTAGCGTCTCGCGGTCACTCCACCGCCGCCGCCACCAGGCCGTCCAGGTGTTCTTCCGGATACAATCCTTGCAACTTTTCGCGGATGCGCCCGTCCCGGCCGATGAGGAAGGAGGTCGGTAGGGCTTCCACCCCGCCGAATTGATGCATGACTTCATCGTTACCGATGAGGACCGGATAGATGATGCCGAATTCTTTGACGATGGATTTGACTTTTTTGCCTTCCTGATCATCCACGTTGATGGCGACGACGCGGAAGTTCTTGTCGCGATACTTCTCATGGAGTTTCACCAAGGTGGGAACTTCCATGAGGCAGGGACGGCACCACGTGGCCCAGAACACCAGCAGGGTCACGCTCTGATCGTTTCCGGTCATGGTAAAAGTCTCGCCGGAATAAGTCTTGAGCGCTAGGCTCGGTGCCTTACCGCTGATTGCTCGTTTATCGCTGCAACCCGCCGTGAGCAGTAAGCTTGTTGCCAGGAAGGCGAGGGTCAGGTACCGGTAAAGCGAGGTGGGCAATGGATTCCCGGTGGATTATGGACGTGGATGTGTCCTAGAATATATCAAAAAACCGCGGAAAATACGGGGTTCGGAGTCATCCTTGTCCGAGAAATTGGGTGAAATTCTCTTAAGAGACGGCGTCGTTAGCCGGGAGCAATTGCAAGCCGCGTTACAGCTGCAATTGGAAAAAGGCAAAAGCCTGGGCGAGAACCTGGTGGCCATCGGGGCGATCGCATCGGTCGACGATATCGTTTGGCAGTTGGCGGCGCAAATCAATACCCAGGTCGTGAACCTGGCCGAGATGGAGCCGCCCCAGGAAATCCTGTCCCTCGTTCCCGAGGAAATGGCCATCAAGTACGGCGTGATTCCCGTGCAGAAGGAGGAACGCCTCATCCACGTGGTCATCGGCGATCCCCGCAATACCTCGGTGGTTGACGCCATCAAGTTCCTCACCGGCTGCAATGTGCGGGTATGGATGGCGCCCGAATCCCAGATCAAAAAGGCCGTGGATAAGTATTACGTCCATTCCGTTTCGACCACCGGGTTCGAGAACATCATCCAGGATGTCGAGGATCAAGACCCGGAAGTAGTCCAGGAAACGGGGCACGATGACGGCGCGGACGCGGACTACAACGTCATGGAGGCGCCGCTGGTCCGGCTGGTGAACAAGGTGCTCTCCGATGCCGTTAAGATCAGGGCCTCGGACATACACGTGGAGGCTTACGAAAAGACCGTACGCGTCCGCTACCGCATGGACGGCACCCTCGTCGAGCAGACCACCTTGCCATATCGCCTGAAGGGCGCCATAGTCTCCCGTATCAAGATCATGGCCAACCTCGATATCGCCGAGCGGCGGCTTCCCCAGGACGGACGCATCAAACTGGCCATCGGCAACAAGAAGATCGATCTGCGCGTAAGCGTCTTGCCCACCATCCACGGCGAAAAGGTGGTAATGCGTATCCTCGATCAGTCCAACCTGAACCTGGACTTAAGCACGATGGGCTTTTCGGAACGGGGCCTGCGGGACTTCCAGGAAGCCTTGAACTCGCCGTTCGGGATGATCCTGGTAACCGGTCCCACGGGTTCGGGCAAGTCCACCACCTTGTATTCAGCCCTCTCCGCGGTGAACAACCCGGACACCAACATCATGACCGCCGAGGATCCGGTGGAATACAACCTGGAAGGCATCAACCAGGTCAACGTCAACACCGATATCGGCCTCACTTTCGCGGCAGCGCTCAAATCCTTCTTGCGTCAGGATCCGGACATCATCATGGTAGGCGAGGTACGCGATCTGGAGACGGCGCAGATCGCGACCAAGGCCGCGCTCACCGGCCATCTCGTGTTATCCACGCTGCACACCAACGATGCGCCGAGCACCATAACCCGCTTGGCCGACATGGGCATCGAACCGTTCCTGATCGCCACTTCCGTGCGCCTGGTGATCGCGCAGCGCTTGATGAGGAAGATCTGTAAAGAGTGTAAAACCGAGGACACGCCGTCGACCGAGGAATTGCGCCTGTTGGAAATCTCCGATGCGGAAGCCAAAGGCATGAAGTTCTACAAAGGTACGGGTTGCACCACGTGCGCGGGAACGGGGTTCAAAGGCCGCGTGGCCATCCATCAGGTGTTGCCGGTGTCCGAAGCCATCAAAAAGCTGATCGTGGACCGCGCCACTCCGGACGAGATCGAAAAGGTTTCCATCGCCGAAGGCGTCACCAACCTGCGTATGTCCGCGCTGGAAAAGCTCAAGGCGGGCATCACCACGGCGCAAGAGGTGATTAAGACCACGAAATTATGATATTATTGCCTTGAGAAATTTGGGGATCGCCGAATGGTAAGCATACAAGAGCTGTTGAGCAAGATGGTGGAGATGACGGCCTCCGATCTGCACATAACGGCAAGCAAACCGCCTTTGTTCCGCGTGCATGGCAACTTGCGTCCGATGTTGACCGATCCTTTGTCCCCGGAAGACTGCCTGCGGCTGGCTTATGGCGTGATGAACGAGAACCAGCGCAAGAATTTCGAGAATAAGAAGGAATACGATTTCTCCTTCGGGGTAGCCAACCTGGCCCGCTTCCGGGCCAACGTATACCTGCAGCGGGGTTGCGTTTCCATGGCGGTGCGCCTCATCCCTTACGAGATCCTGACCTTGGAGCAACTCGGGCTGCCCCGCATTTTTTCCGACATCATCGATCGGCCTTCCGGATTGGTGCTGGTGACCGGGCCTACCGGCTCGGGCAAATCGACCACCTTGGCCGCCATGTTGGATAGGCTCAATGCCGAGCTCGAAGGCCATATCCTCACCGTCGAGGATCCCATCGAATTCGTGCACAAGCACAAGAAATGCATCGTCAACCAACGCGAGGTGAAGTCGGATACGGAATCGTTCGCATCGGCCCTGCGGGTGGCGCTGCGCCAGGATCCCGACGTGGTGCTCATCGGCGAAATGCGCGATCCGGAAACGATGGAAGCGGCATTGTCCATCGCCGAGACCGGCCATTTGACCCTGGCGACTTTGCATACGAATTCCGCCGCCCAGACCATCAACCGCATCGTGGACGCCTTCCCGGCGGGGGAGAAAGCCCAGATCCGCACCCAGCTGTCCTTCGTGCTGCAAGGCGTAATCAGCCAGGCCCTGCTCCCCAAAATCGGGGGCGGCCGCATATTGGCTTATGAGGTCATGATCATGACTTCGGGAATCCGGGCCATGATCCGGGACGACAAGGTGCATCAGATCCAGAGCGCCATCGAGTCGGGGTCCAAGTTCGGCATGAACACCATGAACGCCAAGCTGGTCGAGTTGGTACAGACGCGGAAAGTCGAACGCACTGACGCGCTGTCGCGCTCGTCCGACCCCGAACATTTCGAGAGGCTCTTGCAGGCCAATTTCAAGACCTGAGCAAGGGGGCGGAGGAAAAGATGGGGATGATGTTTAAACCGATGTCCGGCCTTACTAACCGGAAAGCCGGAGGCTAGGCGCCATGTCGAAATGGATATATAAGGGCAAGACCGCCGCCGGCAAGGAAGTGCAAGGCGAGTTGGAAGCCGCCAATAAGGGCGATGCCGAGATTCTGCTGCGTAAGAAGCGCGTCCGCGCCACCTCGGTTAAGCGCAAACCGATGGGCATGAAATTCAGCCTCGGCGGCGGCGTGCCCCTGAAGAACTTGGCGCGCTTCACCCGGCAGTTCTCGGCCATGACCTCCGCCGGCCTGCCGCTTATCCAGTGCCTGGATATCCTGGGCGAACAGACCGAAGACGAAACCCTGAAGCAATCCATCATGCAGGTGGCCACGGACATCCAAGGCGGCGCCACCTTGGCCGATTCCCTGAGCAAGCACAAGAAGATCTTTTCCGAGTTGTATTGCCAGATGATCGCGGCCGGCGAGGCGGGCGGCATCCTGGATACCATCTTGCTGCGCCTGGCGGAATACCAGGAAAAGGCGGAGGCATTGCGGCGTAAAATCAAGGGCGCCATGACCTACCCGGTCATCGTGGCGGTGGTCGCGGTGGCCGCCGTCGCCATCCTGATGATCTTCGTCGTGCCTATCTTCGCCAACATGTTCGCGGAGGGGAATGCCAAGCTGCCTTTGCCCACGCGCATCGTGATGGGGGCAAGCGATTTCATCCGCGGTTGGTTCCCGGCCATCTTCGCCGGCCTGGTGATCGGCCTGGTGGCGCTGTTCCGCTATTACAAGACCGATAAAGGCCGGCTCAAGCTCGATACCATACTATTGCAGACGCCGGTCGTCGGGGATCTGGAACGCAAATCATGTATCTCGCGCTTCACGCGCACCTTGGGCACCTTGCTCAATTCGGGCGTGTCCATCATCGATGCGCTGCAAGTGACGGCTAAAACCGCAGGCAATCGCGTGCTCGAATTGGGTATCTACAAGACCTTGGAAAGCATTTCCGGCGGCCAGACCATAGCGGACCCGCTCAAGGCCACGGGCGTATTCCCGCCCATGGTCATCCAGATGATCGCGGTGGGAGAGCGCACCGGCGGGCTTTCTGAGATGCTCATCAAGATCTCCGATTTCTACGATGACGAAGTGGATGCGGCGGTGGAAACCCTTACCTCCATGATCGAACCGATGGTGATCGTGGTTTTGGGATCCATCATCGGCGGGGTTCTGGTGGCCATGTACCTGCCCATGTTCGAGATGGCCAACACGGTCGGTTGAACGACGTGGAAGCCGGCCTTCCGGGACCGGAGCTGGCCGCGGAAGGCAATAGGGGAAGTAACGTCCACTCCGAGTCCGAAGAAGTCGGCCTCGACATCCTGGCGGTCGTCGTATCCCGGGTCGTCATGTTCGGCGTCCTGTTCTGGACGGTCCTCGCCCTCGGCCAGGAATCCCTGGCCCGCGGGCTTGTCCTAATCTACGGCGTCTCCACCATCCTCTACCTGGCGACTTGGATCGTCGCCTACCGTTCGCGCGGGGCTTCGCCCATCGGCTTCCTCTTGTTCTTCCAGTTCCTGGTCGAAGTCTCCGTGGAGGGGGCGATCTTCTATGCCAACGGGGCATACCTCTCCGATTACGGGTTGCTTTTCATCCTCACCATCCTCGGTTCCGGCTTTTTCTTCGGCTTCCGCGGCTCGCTGATCATGGCCGCCCTGGCCTCGGCCCTCCTAGGCTACGCGGGTTTGCTGCATTTGGGCCTACGCGACCCCTTCGGCATCGATCTACCCAATTTAATGGTCGAAACCGTGCAGGTTAGGTTCTTCCTTTATGCCACTTTGTTCTTCATGGTCGCCCTGCTTTCCTCTTCCTTGTCGGGAAGGCTCGCCGCGGCACGCCAGGCCTTGGCGGCCGGACGTCGCGATCAGGAGCTCTACCAGTTCAGCGCGGAAAGCGTCATGAACGATCTTCCTACCGGGCTCCTCTTCTTCGATGCCATGGACGGGCTCAAGCTCAAGAACCGGCCTGCCGAGGAATGGATCGGAAGGGCTTTGGAACCCGGTATGAGCCTATCGGGAGTGATGGGCGGGCTCTTGCGGGACGGGGTGTTGGACGAAATCCACTCGATGCGTGAAGCTTTCCCCATGCGCGAACTCGCTGTGGAAACGGCCCAAGGCGTTCCCCTGCATGTCCAAATCAAAATCTTGGCTAGGGAAGGCCGTTATCTGGGATGCGTTTTCATCCTTTTCGATTTCACCCAGGAACGACGCATGGCCCGCACCTTGATGCGCTCGGAGCGCATGGCCGCCTTGGGGGCCATGTCGGCGCGGATAGCCCATGAGATCCGCAATCCACTGGCTTCCATCAGCGGTTCGGCGCAGCTGCTCGGGGAACTCCCCTTGGCCTCCGATTCGGATCGCAAGTTAGTCAGCCTGATCGTTACCGAATCCACGCGCCTGAACCGAATCCTATCCGGCCTCCTGGATTACGCCCGGGACCGCGCGCCCTCGCTCCGAGAGGTGTCCGTAGCCGAGATTTTCAGGAAAATCCGCTCTTTGCTCGAAAAGGATCCCTGCTTCCGTCCGGAACTTGTCATCGTGCGGCAATTAGTGGAGAATGGGGACATTCGCTTCCGTAGCGATCCGGACCTATTGGTCCAGGTCCTGTTGAACGTTGCCTTGAACGCGGTCCAGGCCTTGCCGGAAGGCAGGGGCACGCTGGAATTCTCGGCCCGGCAAGCCGGAGATAACGTGAGCCTGGAAGTGAAGGACGATGGTTGCGGCATGGGCAAGGAAGCGGCGGCAAGGGCCTTCGAGCCGTTCTATACCAGCAAGCCCAACGGGACCGGGCTGGGACTGGCCGCCAGCCTCCATTATGTGCAGGCCTTGGAAGGAAATATTACTTTGGAATCTTCGGAAGGGACGGGCACCACCGTCGCCATCAACCTGCCCAAGAATCAGCACGGGATCGGATCGGTAAAGCATGGAAATTAAGATGCGTGCCAACGGCAAATGGACCGTGCTCGACATCAGCGGGCACATCAAGGGCAGTGAAGTGTCCCATTTCCGCGCAGCCATCCAGCGGGCCATTTCGGAAAAGAAGCTCTTTCTGGTCGCGAACATGGCGGATGTGGGTTTCATAGATAGCTCGGGCGTGGGCATGCTTATCACCTGCCACCAAGATCTCAAGGCCGCTGGTGGACGCTTGGTGCTAATGCGCCTTTCGGACGATATCTATGATCTCTTCGAGATGACGTCCATCGATCGGCTCTTCGAAATCGTCGATAATGAAGAAGAACTCGCCTCACGTTGAGTTTTTTGCGGAAAGGCCGGGCTGGCCGGTTCTTTTCCTGCGAAAATCGTTTAAGTTCGTCCTCTTCCCATCCGATAATCTGGAATAGAGGAAGATGGCCATGAAAATCGATAGAATCTCCCAGATATTCGGAATGGACCTGCAGAAGGTCTCCGGGTCGGGAAAAGGCCCGGAGAAGGCGGAAAAGACTACCAAGTCGGATTCCGTGTCCCTCTCCAAGCAGGCCAAGGAGCTTTCCAGCTCCTCTACCGAATCCATCGCCCGCCACGTCGACGCGCTTCCCGACATCCGCGCGGACAAGGTGCAGGATGCCAAGGAGAAGATTGCTTCCGGGTATTTCAATACTCCCCAGTTCGATGAAGAACTCGCGAGCCGGTTGATGAAGGACTTCGGGTTCTAACCGGATTCCCGGCTTCGGCCGCACGTTTTCACGAAATCCCCCCCGTCATGCGCATGTTACCCATCCTGGTGTTCGCCGCCTACGCGGCCGCGGTACCCACGCAAAATTCCCGCGCCGATTCTGCCGCCGCCCACGCGAAGAAATCCGTTCAGAACGCGGCCACGGCCAAATCCGCGTCGCCAAAACCCAAGCCCCAACCTACCGAATCCCATGACCAAGAAAGCGGGCGATCGCCTTCCTCGGCGTCCCGTCCTGATACTTCCTTCGCCCGGGCTTCGGAATGGGAATCCGCCGAGCCTGAAATCCTCGAATACGCGGTCAAGCGCCCAGGGGCGGAGGGTGATAGCCGCGGCAGGGGGCGCTTGCTTACCGAGCGACTGTTCCTGCGCCCGGACGGAACCACCTTGCGCCCTTCGGATGGCGCGGACGGGGAAAGGGATGCGACCGATATCCTGAACGCGGCGCTTTTGGAAGAGGAAGGAGGCGATGTCCCATTCTCGATAGAAACCGTGTGCCAATTTACCCGCAAGGGTAAGTTCAGCTTGCTCCGCCAAGAAGAGAGCCTGCAAGGCTGGCCCGGGACCACGCACCGAAGCTTGGATTGCCGCAGCCAGCCGCCCCGCCTGCGGGTCTCCTCAAGCGGCGGGGAAGCCCCGCGGGACACGCTGCTGGCCCGATGGCCCGTATACACTGAAGCCATGCTATTCACCTACCTACGGGCGATTCCGCAGCATGCGGGATATCATGAAGAGGTCTGGCTGCAAGACTGGGGAAGGGAAGGAAGCTTTCATCCCGTTCCCCGCTATGCGGAGATCACCGTGCATGCCAAGGAAATGGGAGTCCGGGACGTGGATACCTGGTACGTGACGGTAGATCGGGACGATGGCCGCCGAATGCAATTCTGGATCGGCGCATCGGGATTGCATGCCGTAGTCGTCGCCGAACTTTCCGATGGGACGGAATGGATCCTGAAGGGAATCTCCCGGAAAAAATATCGGCTTTGGTGAAGAGCACCGGCTTATCCGGCTTCACCTGATTTCACCTTCTTTCACTCCTTTTCACCAACCTCTTCACCTTCCCCCGTGATTCCGGCCCTTTTAAGGGCCGCGCAGCGGTTATTCCGAATGGCACCGCCTTTGCATTCCCTTCCCTTCGACCCGAATGGCGATAAGCCTGGAGGGCCAATGAACCCGGCCGCTTTCGAAAGGAAGCTGCCGCAAAAATGGACCAAAGGAGAAAAGATGTCCAAAGGAATCGAAATCACCGAGATCAACGTACACCCCGTAAAGAACAAGCTGCCCGACAGCCCGTTGGAAGCCTTCGTGCGGGTGGTACTGAACGATCAGCTGGTGATCAACAGTATTCGCGTGGTGAAAGGGAAGTTCGGATTGTTCGTGTCCTTCCCCCGTGAGTTCGACAAGGATAAAGGCAAGGGATACGGATATTGCTTTCCCATTACCCGCTCCCTGCACGAATACATGTCGGAGAAGATCTTGAGCGAATACCGGTTGGCGGCCGCCGCCTAAGCGGCCGAACGACCGGAGCTGAGCGCGGATTCCGAGAAGCGCTCATAGAAGTGGATGCCATTTCTAAGGCGGCCCGCGCCGCCTATTCGGTCCGGGCCCCGGACCCGGCCTCGACCGCGGCCGGGGCCCATTTCCTCACCACAAAAAGAATTAAACGAGAACAGAAGCATGAAAATTTCCGCCATTAAAATCGATCCCCATCACCTTCCCAATGGCCAAGTGCTGGCATCGGCCGAGGTGGTTCTCAACGACAGCCTGACCCTGCGAGGGATCAAGATCCTCCGCGGCCGCTATGGCTTGTTCCTGGCTTTTCCCGGGTTGCGAACGGGATCCCCCCAACGCGCTTTCGAGACTTTGTCGATGCGCTTCCGGAAGGAATTGCAAACAGCCGTCCTGGCGGCCTACCACGATTTCCAGACCACGCCGATTTCCCTTTTCGCGGGCTGCGCGACATGATTTTCGGGGCGTGCGGCTATGCACCGGGAAGCCAAGCATGTTATCGATAATCACGTCTTGCGCGCTCTCCGGAATCGATGCCTTTCCCATCACCGTGGAGGTCGATATCGCGCCCGGATTGCCGGGATTCACCATGGTCGGCCTGCCGGACTCGGCGGTCAAAGAGGCCCGGGAACGGGTATTCGCCGCCATCAAGAATTCCGGCTTCACGGTCCCCAGCAAACGTATTACCGTGAACTTGGCCCCCGGAGGAATCCGTAAAGAAGGCACGGCCTTCGATCTTCCCTTGGCCCTCGGTATCTTGCTCGCATCCGGTCAGGTCGAAACTGGCCCGCTCGATCCGTTCCTCATCTTCGGCGAACTCGCCCTCGATGGTAGATTACGCCCGGTGAACGGTGTCCTTTCGGCCGCCACCTACGCCAAGGATTCCGGAAGATTGGGCATCCTAATGCCCGCAGCCAACCTGGAAGAGGCCTCGCTGGTAACCGGCATCGGGGCCTGCGGGGCGGAAAACCTTTTGGAGGCGATCTCCTTCTTAAAGGAACCGAAGTTCTTGGATCGCGCCCTCCCGGCCTGGGATCCCGCTCCCGATTGCCAGGCGCTGGATTTCGCCGACGTGAAGGGCCAGGCCCATGCCAAGCGGGCCCTGGAAGTCGCGGCGGCCGGCGGCCATAACGTCTTGTTGATGGGGAGCCCGGGCTGCGGCAAGACTTTGCTGGCCAGGCGCTTGCCGTCCATCTTGCCCCCGATGAACGATGCCGAAGCCTTGGAAACCACCCGCATCGGGAGCGCTGCCGGCCTTAAGCGAATCAAGCCGACCTTTACGCGTCATCGCCCCTTCCGATCGCCGCATCATTCCATCAGCGTGCAGGCCCTGATCGGAGGCACGGCAGGATCGCGACCTGGCGAGGCCAGCCTGGCCCACAACGGAGTCTTGTTCCTGGATGAATTCCCGGAGTTCAAAGGAGACGTGTTGGAAAGCCTGCGGCAACCCTTGGAAGAAGGCAAGGTGACCATTGCGCGCGCGCAGCAAACCATCACCTATCCTTGCCGCGTGATCCTCGTCGCAGCCATGAATCCTTGCCCCTGCGGCAAGATGATGGACCTCCGCCGTCCATGCGTATGCCGGAGGGAGGAAATCCTTCGCTATCGCGCGCGAATTTCCGGGCCCCTCCTCGATCGGATCGATTTGCATCTGGAACTCGCCAGCCTGGAATTCTCGCAGTTGGTGGACGGTGAAAGCAGTGAACCTTCGGAGGCGATCAGGGATAGGGTTTCCAATGCCCGCCGCATCCAAACCGAACGCTTCCGCGGCGCCGAGGGCGTCTACTGCAATGCGCACATGGGCGCCGCATTGCTGAAGCGCCATTGTTCCTTGGCGGCCGGCCCGCGGAGGATGCTCAAGGAAGCCGTGGAGGTCCTTGGTCTTTCGGCACGCGCATTCGATCGGGTATTGAAAGTAGCGCGTACCATCGCGGATCTGGATATGAGCCCGGGCATTTGCGATGCGCATATGGCCGAGGCGATCCAGTATCGCAGCTTAGATCGGGAGTTGCGGGACGACGGATAATCGGCAACTCCATGCATGCACAGGTGAGGATTACCTTGGGGATTTGGAAGAAATCGCGATTGTGGATACCGAAAAAAATACCGCCGGGACTAAAGGTTTTGCTTTTTGCGCCGATATATAGGCTAGGGGAAGCTCCATCGCGACATGCGGGGAACGGTCCATCAGGGAGGGTGGCCTATGCGGATCGAAAAGCACATACAGGATCAGCTAGCGCATAAGTACGCGCAGGGGGCCAAGGATAAGGGGAAAATCCTCGAGCAGCTCGCCACCGGGAAGCGGATAAACCGGGCCTCCGACGATGCGGCCGGGATGGCGGTCGCCGTCGAATTCGACAAGCAGGTACGCGCCTACCAGAATGCCGCGGAGAACATCCAGGCCGGGATGAGCGCCATGAACATCGCCGATGGCGGGGCCTCGAACATCTCGGACATGCTGCAACGGCAGCAAGAGCTGGCTGTCCAGGCGGCCAATGGGGCTTATAATCAGGATCAGCGCGACGCCATCGATAAGGAGTTCCAATCCCTTTCCCAGGAAATCGATCGCGAATCCAAGTCCACGGATTTCAACGGTCAGCAATTGTTGGACGGCAGCGGTGGGCTGGCGAACGGCACCGGTACCGTGCAAACGGGGGACGGAAGTTCGGATACCATTACCTTATCCGCAGCGGATCTGACGCAGAATGGCTTGGGTTTGGCAGGCCAGAGCTTGAGTTCGCCGGCAGCCGCGTTGCGTGCGATGGGTTCCATCGATGCGGCCATGAAGCGCGTCAACGATACGCGGGCGGCAGACGGCGCCACGGCCAATCGTTTCGACTTCGCCCTGTCCAATGCGCAGAACCAGCAGGTGAACACCGCCCAAGCCCTGTCCAATATCCAGGATCTGGACTACGCCCAGGGCTTGACGGAAAAAGTCAGTTCCGATCTCCTACAGAACTCGCAACAGGCGGCCATGAGCCAATTCAACCAGATCTCGCGTACCCAACTGCTCGCGCTTCTCCAGTGAATTTGGTACATTCGTAAGGTTCCATAACCTGAGGGGGCGCAAAGGTTTCGACGGGATTGGATGAGCTAACAGTCGCATGCCGAGGATTCTGGTTGGCCTCGTAAAAAAACCGGAAAAAAAGAACTGCAGAAGAATCATATTCTTATGCAATGGCTGCCTAATTAAAAGTTAGGTGACCACGGTTCGGCGGTCGCCGCCTTAAAGGCCGTCGAATTGCAATACTCTGAGGCTGGGTCTCCCTGATGTCCGGGCGGGGAAGCCGAGAAAATCCGGGCTAGCGCTTCAGAGAACCGATTCCTTGGGTGCTCTGGGGAGCGAGAATCAAATCAGGAAGAAAGCATGTAGGAGCGATTGGCAAGTTGATTTCGGACGCGGGTTCGATTCCCGCCGCCTCCACCATTTCCGCCCGGATGCATCAACCGGGTCGGCAGAAGAACGGCTCCCTCCTCTAGGGAGCCGTTCTCGTTTCGGCCCATGGCGCATCGGATGAACCAGAAGACCGGCAGGATAAATTGATTCGAGGGTTACGAATAGTGTAAAATGACTCAAATTTCCCAAAGCGGATTGCATGCCGAAATCGCTCAACCTGGAAGCTTTCACCACCGCCCCTTCCAGGGCATTCCGCTTCCTTTTCTGCCTGACCTTCTCCGCCTACGTGTTCACCGCAAACTGCGCCGAGGAAAAGGAACTCACTTCGGAAGAGCTTTCGGATCTGTCCATCGAGGACCTGTTGAACGTGAGCGTTCACGCGCCGGCGGCGCTGACGAATCTGGATCTTTTCGAAACGCCCGCCTCCTTGACCACCTTAACGGCGGAAGATATCGAACGCACGCCCGCCCGCAACCTGATGGATCTGATCGAAATCTACGTCCCGGGCGCTATCTGGATGACGTCTGAAGAAGGGCCGGTGGTGGGCATCCGGGGGTCGATCACCGGTTGGAACAACAAGTATCTCCTGATCGTCAACGGGAAAGAGCTGAACTCGAAAAGCCTTTACGGTGGGGTATCGGAGTTGGAACTCTGGGATCTCTCCGATATCGAGCAAGTGGACATCATCCGCGGTACGGGGTCGGTCACCTACGGCCCCAGCGCGGTGGCGGGAGTCATCCGCATTACCACCCATGACGCGAAGTCCCGACCGGGATTCCGGGTATCGGCAGGGTACCTGGCGGAATATGGCTCCTCAGGCGCCGGTCTGAGCGCGGGCGGGGCCTCGGAGTTGGCCGACTATTACGTTTACGCGAGCATGCAACGCACAACCGGATCCGTGCCATTGCAATACCTGGGTTCGAACAACAACCAACCAGGCTATGTGGGGCGCGACGTCTTGCGGAACCAGGAACCGCTTGATTATCTGGCCGATTACAAGGATATCCCCCAAGCCAAGATATACGGACAATTGCGGTTCCTCAAAGACTGGAACCTATGGGCCAGGTACACGCAACAAGGCGCCGCTTGGGCCAGTAACGAGACGAAGACCGACTACCAGGGTAAACTGATCAATGCGGAAGGGACCGGGGATAAGCAATTTTCCGGGTCGCTTGATTTCCATAAGGACGCGACCGAAAAGCTGAACGTGCAGGCGCAGGTCGGGACCATGCTGTTCGATGTGGAGCGGCATCTCGATGCTTTGCGCGGCCCCGGCTTGGACGATCCCAAGAATTACCGGTACAACTTTTCCGAATCCGAATACATCTTCGGTGTGAAATTGGATTATCGCCCTCGCCCTTGGTTCGAGACCGCCATCGGCTCGGACATCGCGCGGGAATGGACGGGTCCGGGATGGTGGGACGCGCCCGGCGACTTCCGCACAGGAGGCGATGGGATTATCCTCTCGGGCCCGGATTCGCCAATCATCGGCAAGGAAATGCCGGCCTCCCGGGCGGTTTATGCCGGTACAGGCTGGTCCACCTATACCTATTCGGGATATTTCGAATCCAAATTCGCTCCTGCGTCCCTGCCGACGGCCCTCCTCTCCGCCCGGGTGGATAAGAACACGCAATCCCAATGGCTCTTCTCCCCGCGACTGGCCTTGATTAGCCCGCTGCCCGGGAGGGATCAAACCTTGAAAGCGATCATCCAACGTTCCGAGCACCGGAATGAGTCCGGGGAGTTGTATATCGAGCATAAGAACGGAACCACCCCTTCCTATGAATCGCTGCTTTCCCTGGAGTTGATCCATCAAATGCATTGGCGGAAGCGGTTGGAAACCGCCATATCCTTCTTTTATAACGATGCCGACCTGCTGGTATGGGATCCCGAAGCCGATCGGTCCCTGCCGGATGGGAACCTCAAGACCGCGGGCGGCGAAGCCGAGGCGGAATGGCATCTCGAAGCCGGCCACTTCGGCGTAAGCTATGCCGTAATGGAGATGGTGGATTGGCGCCTCGCCCCCGGGGTGACTTCGAGCGGCATTTCATACTCGCAATACGATCAGACCCTGCACGGTTCCACCCTGGTGCAAACGGGCTACGGCCAATCCCTCAACAATTGGCCCAACCAGTCGATTAAAGCTTTCGCCGAGTTCCCGATATCTACCGCTTTCACCCTCCATGCGGACGGTCAATTATTCTGGGATTACCAGGGCCCGCAGGACGGATTGGCTGCAATCCAAGCCGCTGTCCAAGGGGATTCGATCCAGCCCCAGGTCGATCAGGCCATCTCCCGGATCCGGGAGGAGGGGGTGTACGGCCCTAACTGCAGGATCAACCTGATGGCCGTCTATAAACCCACCGGGAAAATCAACGTCTCCGCATACGTATTGAACCTCCTGGGCACCGCGTCCAATGAACGCTACGCTTTCGACGTGGGCAACGATCGGACTTCGCCCGCGCGCGTTCGTTTCTTCCGCGAAGACCGCGCGCTCGGGTTCAAGGTGGGGCTTTCCCTATGACCGCAGGCCCGGGTATCCTGTTCGTGGACGACGAACCCGCCATCGTCGAAGCATGCGTCTTGGCCGCCAGCCTAGCGGGCTATGAGGTGGAAGGCTTTTCGCGTCCCGGGGAGGCCCTGGATCGGTTCCGCGCCGATCCGCAGGGGTATCGTGCGATCCTGACGGACTATACCATGGCCGAAATGTCCTGCGGCGAGTTTCTGGCGCGGGTACGCGCGATCCGCCGGGATATCCCCGTGTTTCTGTGCACCGGTAACGCCGAGCATGAAATCCAGGAAGCGGCCCGCGCGTTGGACGTAAGCGGGGTGCTTTACAAACCCTTCGATTTCGAGGCGCTGGAAACCTTTCTCCGCGACAATCTTCCTCTGGAAGGATGACATTGGTCGTTCCGGCGTTGCGTTTCTTACCTGTCCGCTTGCTCGCGATCCTGGCGCCATTCTGGCTAGCCGCGCCCGTGCACGCGCAGATAGCCCAGGAATTCGCCATCAAGGCGTCCTTCATCGCCAAGTTCGTCGCATTCGTGAAATGGCCTGCTCCGCGGGAAGGGGCAAGCGGAGCGGATTCCGGGGTATTCCGGGTCGCGGTCTTCGGGGACAACCCTTTTCATGAAGAACTGGAGACGGCCCTCCGGAAGTCGGCGCCCGCCAGCGTTCCGGTCCGGGTGGAGACAGTCCGGGACGTGAGGGATCTCCGCGGCAGCAAGCTGGTTTTCATCGGGGCGGCGGAGAAGGGTTCGGTGGCGAAACTTTCCGCTTGGGCCGAGGCGAACGGGGCCCTGACCATCGGCGATGGAGACGGATTCGCCGGCCAAGGGGTCATCATCAATTTCTATCGCGATGGATCGAAGGTCCGTTTCGAAATCAATCCCGCGGCCGCGGAGCGTTCGGGATTCCAGATCAGTTCTTTGCTCCTTAAAGTCGCCCGCATAGTGGAGGATCGGTGAAAGCCCCCGCCGGCGCGTTCCGTAACGCCTCCATCAAGACTAAGCTTGTCCTGCTCATCCTTTCGGTATGCGCCTCCATCCTGATCCTTTCGGCGGCCTTGGGGCTGGCACGTACCATCCTCGAAGGCCGCCAGCGGCTGCTGAGCGGAGTGGCCATGACGGCTCGGCTCCTGGGCGAGTATTGCGTCGTCCCCCTCTCCTTCGATGACGCCCAGGAAGCCGGCAATATGCTGGAGCGCGTCCAGTCCTTGCCCGGAATCCAAGGCGCGGTCCTCTATGATTCGACAGGGAAGTCGTTCGCGTCATATCCTCGGGGGTCTTCCGCCAAGTTGGACACCCTGCCTTCGGGTGACGAGGACAGTTTCCGATTCCGGCCGGGGTCGCTGGTGTACTACCATAAGGTGCAGTTCCGGAACCAATACCTGGGGACCGTCGTGTTGCACGCCGCTACTGCTCCGCTCAAGCGCGCCGCCGCGCGGGACGCCGCCGCCCTGGGCGTCCTCTTCTTTGCTCTGATCCTGGTTTCCTACATGTTGGCCCTGCGCGCCCAAGGCGCCATTTCCCGTCCCATCCTGCAGCTCGCGGAGGCTTTCCGCCGCGTATCCGACAAGGGGGATCTTTCGCAAAGGGTGGAACGGGAAGGGAGCGACGAGATAGGCATCCTCTATGCCGGTTACAACCATATGCTCGGGCAGTTGCAGGCGCGCCTCGCGGAACGGGAGAAAGCCGAAGCCGAATCCCGCCTGCACCACGAGCAATTGGTCCAGGCCGGCAAGCTGGTCACCCTGGGGACCTTGGTTTCCGGAGTCGCCCATGAAATCAACAACCCGAATACCTACATCATGCTCAACGCTTCCGTAGCGCTCAAGCAGATGAAGGAGATGGAATCCAGATTGAGGGAAGGCGGCGGGGAAGGGCTGGACGCGCAATCCCTGAAACGCTTCATGGGCGTCTTGGAGAACGTCTACCAGGGATCCAAGCGCATCGATTCGATCGTGCGGCGCTTGAAGGACTATTACCGTAAGGATCATGGCCAGGAAAAGGATCCCCTGCAGATAAATGCCGTGGTGGAGAAGGCCGTCGAAATCCTGGATGCCAAGATCCGTAAGTACACCCGCAGCTTCCGGTTCGACCGCGGGGAAAACCTGCCGCGCGTAGCGGGCAATTTCCAGGAGCTCGAGCAAGTGGCCATCAACCTCATCGAGAATGCCTGCCAGGCCTTGTCCGATGGGGAAGGCCAAGTCACGGTTCGGACCTATGCCGACGGCGAAGGCCAGGTGGTCCTCGAAGTGGAGGATACGGGCGTGGGGATTCCGCCCGAGCATGTGGATCGCGTCACCGATCCCTTCTTCACGACCAAACGGGAAGCGGGGGGCACCGGTCTCGGATTGTCCTTGGTTGTCGGCATCCTTGGGAACCACGGCGGCTCCCTTCGGCTTTCCCCGGGCCTTATCCGGGGCACCCGCGCCACCGTCCGGCTGCCCGCCCTCGCCTAAACCGCCGGCCGGCGTCCGCCGGAATCGCCGTCAACGCTGGAGTATTCACCACGGTCCGTGGTGAGGCGCGGCCGTCTTCAAGGATCGGGCCCTGGAAGTAATTCGGCCCCCTTGTGCCGCTTGATTTCCCAAATTCGGCATAGTAATTTTCTAGCCGCTTTTTAAAGCAGCTCTACAAGACTGCCGTTGAAAAAAGTGAAAGGTTGCGCATGATCCATGTCGAGGGCTTAACTAAACGCTATGGCACCGCCTTGGCCATAGACAATATCTCGTTCGACATCAACCAGGGCGAAGTGGTGGGCTTGCTGGGGCCGAACGGCGCCGGCAAAACCACGACCATGAAAATCCTTACCTGTTTCATTTCGGCCACGGCCGGCCGGGCCAGTATCAACGGTTTCGATACCTTCGACGAGCCTCTCAAGGTGAAGGAACAGATCGGATACCTCCCCGAAAGCTGCCCGCTCTACCATGATATGGACGTCGCGACCTACCTGGAGTTCGCGGCCGAGGCGCGCGGGGTGTCGGCGGACAAGCGCAAACGCGCGGTGGAAAAGGCGATTTCCGACTGCGACCTGGGCAAGGTGACCCGGAAACTCATCGGCCATCTCTCCAAGGGCTATCGGCAGCGCGTGGGCCTGGCCCAGGCCCTCATCCATGATCCGTCCGTCCTCATCCTGGATGAGCCTACCTCCGGCCTGGACCCGAACCAGATCCGGGACATCCTGAAGCTGATCGACTCCCTGGGGGTCGAGAAGACCGTCATCCATTCCACCCACATCCTCGGCGAGGTCGAGGCCACCAGCGACCGGGTGCTGATCATCAACAATGGCCATATCGTGGCCCAAGGCACTCCCCAGGAGCTGATGGCCCGCTCTTCGGGGACCACGGTTTTCCTGACCGTCAAAGGGCAGGACGTGCAGGCCGCGCTTGGTTCGGCCCCCTTCGTCAAGAAGGCCGAGCGCCTCGGGGAAGCGGCGAACGGGTTCCAACGTTTGGCCGTCCAGGGCGCCGAAGCCCGCGACGTTTCGTTGGAGGTATTCAAACTGGCTGTCCAAAAGGACTGGCTGGTATCCGAGCTCAGGGCCGAGACCGCCAGCCTCGAGGACGTGTTCGCCAAACTTACGAGGGGCCAAGCATGAAAAACGCGATGACCATCTTCAAAAAAGAATTGCGCAGCTACTTCTCGTCGCCCGTGGGTTACGTATTCATTATCTTCTACCTGCTGGTTTCCAACGCGTTCTTCTTCTTCGTACAGGATTTCTTCAAGCAGGGACAGGACAGCATGCGCGGCTTCTTCGCGGCCATGCCCTGGATTTTCCTGTTCTTCGTCCCGGCCATCTCCATGCGCCTGTGGGCCGAAGAGAAGAAGATGGGCACGGTGGAACTGCTCCTGACCATGCCGCTTAAGGAATGGGAAGTGGTGATGGGAAAGTTCCTGGCCGCCTTCGCGTTCTTAGGGATAGCCTTGCTCTTCACCCTGACGGTCCCCATCTCCCTGGCCTACTTGGGTAAGCCGGATTTCGGCGTCATCGTCGGCTCGTACGTGGGGGCGCTGTTCCTGGGTTCGGCCTATCTGGCCATCGGCCTCTATATCAGCTCGCTTACCGAAAACCAGGTGGTGGCCTTCATCATTTCCCTGGCGGTCATATTCGTGCTGTTGCTCGTCGGCATCGCGCCCGTTTGGCTCAACGCCGTGGGCTCGCTGGTATCCTTCTGCGATTACGTGAGCCTGCTCAGCCACTTCAACAACGTGACCCGGGGCGTCATCGATTCCCGCGACGTGGTGTACTACGCGTCCGTGATCGTCCTGTTCCTCTACCTGAACGTCAAAAACATCGAAGCCAGGAAGTGGAGATAATTGATGGCCACGAATTCCAAGAAACTCAGCTCCCGCGCCAACGCCTACCTCGGCCTGGTCACCCTGGTGGTGATCCTCGCCGTGGTCGGCCTAACGAGCGAGATGTTCTTCCATCGCCGGCTTGACCTCACGCGGGACAAGCAATTCACCCTGAGCCGGGCGTCCTTGAATACCATCCGGTCCCTGCCGGATCTGGTTACCATCAAACTGGTCATGTCCAAGGATCTGCCCACCCAGTTCATCCAAATCCGCACCCATGTCACCGACCTCCTGAGCGAATTCGAGGCCCAGTCAAACGGCAAGATTTCCCTGGTATTCGAGGACCCCGGAGAGAACGAGACCAAGCGCCAGCAGGCGGTTTCGCTGGGCGTGCAGGAAGTCCAGCTGCAGGAGCAGAGCTCCGAGGGCGTGCAGATCAAGAAAGGCTTCTTCGGGCTGGCCATGACCTATGGCGACAAGAAGGAGGTGATCCCGGTTTTGAATAATCTGGAATCCTTCGAATACGATCTAATCGTCAAGCTCAAGAAATTGACCGCTACGGTAAAGACCATCGGCATCATCGAGGGCGGGCAAGGAGCGAAGCTCTCATTGACCTTGCCGGGCCCGCAACCCAAGACCACCACCGGGTTCGACGAGAACTTCCCGACCCTGAAGGAAGAAGCCGAAAAGCTGTACAAACTTGAGAGGTTGGATCCCCTCAACGCGCCTATCTCCGATAACTTGGATTTGGTCCTGGTCGCGGCGCCTGCCCGTTTGACCGACTACGAGAAATTCCGCCTGGACCAATTCCTCATGAAAGGCAAATCGGTCATCTTCCTCAGCCCGGGGGTGGACATGAGCCTAGGGATGGGGATCAACGGAACCGCATCGCATAACAATTACGAGGATCTGCTCACCCATTACGGCCTCTCGGTGAAGAAGGATGTGGTTCTGGAGGATCGTAACTTCCAATACGTTCGCTTCGGCAACTCGTTCTTCCCTTCGCCCTATCCTTATTGGATCGTGGTGCAGGGCGATGGACTCAGCTCCAGCAGTCCTATTACTTCCAAGCTGGGGGCCGTCAGCCTGCCTTGGGCTTCTTCCATCGAGATCGATACCACTCGGAAGGATTCTTCCAAGGTGGAAGTCCTGGCCCGCAGCACCAAGGGCTCTTGGGCCGAGTCCAACAACTTCTTCCTGCTGCCGAGGGACTTGAAGGAATTCCTCCCGGTCAATCAGCATTCCATGCCCCTGGCTGTCCTCAAATCCGGCAAGTTCCACTCCTTTTACGAGAACCGACCGCTGCCTGCGGGGGATAGCACCCAAAAGGTGGATACCGCCGGCTTGCTCAAGGTGGCTAAGAAAGAGGCCCGCATCCTGGTGATCGGCAACGCCCTCTTCGCGACCGACTTCTTCGTCGGCTACACCAACGTCATCGCCAACCTGCATCTCTTGCTTAATAGCTTCGACCAACTGGCCCTGGACCCGGATCTCATCACCATCCGTAGCCGCGAAATCGCCAGCGCGCCCATCCTGGAAGCCAAGAAATCGAAGAAAACGTTCATCCTGCTGCTCAACATGCTGGTCGCCCCCTTGCTGCTCCTGGCCGCCGGCTTTTTCATGGGCATGCGCCGGAAGAAGAAGGAGTCGATGGCATGAAGAGGACCTTGATAATCCTGGTCGCCGCCCTGGCGGTGCTGGGCCTGATCTTGATGAAGAAAAGCAACACGGAGAAGTCCATGCAAAGGGACCGCTTCGTATTGGATAGCGCCTGGAAGGCGAACGTGAATTCCTTCGTCGTCATCAAGAAGCCGGATACCACGCGCTTGGAAAAGAAAGACGGCAAGTGGGCTGTGGCCCCGGGCGGCTTCCCCGTGGACACGGCAAAGATCGCCAAAGCGCTGGGCTACGTATTCAAGTTGCAGGACAAGGAACGGGTATCGGTATCCACCGAGCGCTTGGCGGAGTACGGGTTGGATAGCACCGAGGCCAAGCATGTCGCGGTGAAAGAGCCCTCCGGCAAATCGGCGGACGTCGTGATCGGGAAAACCTCGGGAGCGGATTTCAGCTCGACCTATTGGAAGTGGGAAGGCAAGCCTGAGATCTATCGTAGCCCCGGCAATTTCTCATGGGATATCGGGACCAAGCCGGACGATTGGAAGCAGCGTAAGCTGTTCTCGGCGGTCGCCAAGGACGTCAAGTTCATCGAGGTGAACTGGAAAGACACCATGGGGACGGCCTATGCCTATAAGCTCGAAGCCGTTACGGATTCCACCTGGAAAATGCTGGCCCCGCAGGATAGCAATCGGGTGAAGAACGCGATGGCTTCGGAGATGGCTTCGCGCTTCGCGGAGATGTCCATCGATGAGTTCTACAATCCCAAGGACACCAATCTTGCGAAGGCCAAGATCGACAGTCCCCTTGTTACCGTGAAGATCGGCCTGAAGAACGGCACCTCCCAGGAAATAAAGGCTTCGAAACAGGCGGAAGGGTATGTCTATGCCAGGCATCCGGCGCGGCCGGATACCATCAAGCTCTCCGCGTGGCGCTTGGATACCTTCAAGAAGAAGCCGTTCGAACTCCTGGAAGCCCCGCCCCCTCCGAAAGCGGATAGCGGCAAAAGCGCCGCCTCGGGGCCAGCCGGATCCGCGCCATCCGGCGGCATCAAAATCGAACCCGCGACGCCCGCTTCCGGCGCGGCAAAGGCACCCGCGACCAAAGCGGCAGCCAAACCCGCGGCCCAGGCCCCGTCCCTGCAGGTCAAACCCGCCGCACCGCAGCCTTTGAAGGCCGAGAGCCCCAAACCGGCTTCGAAATAAGTCTTCTTAAGCGACGAACTGCTCCCAATCGAGATCAGCCCCCAAGCGTTCCGGGATAACCTCCCGGAACCAGCCTAAGACTTCCTCCGGGTCCAGCCGCCGCCCGGATGCGCTGGAAAGGCTTGCCAGGAATTCGCCATGGGCCCGCCCGGAGCGGTAGTCCGGCTCCTGGCTAGGGTGCAAGAGATATTCTTCGATTGGCCCCAGGTCCGGAGCGACGAGGATGGATACCAGGTAAAGTGCGAAGTCGCGCGGTAAATACAGGGAAGATCCGGCCACTTTCTTATCCCCGTCGGGAGTCGCGCAAGCCAAGTCCGATATCCCCCGTAAGAAGAGATCGAGGCCGAGCCCGGTCCGCGCGTTCTCTATGATCAGCGACGAGCCCAACGCGAAATAATCCTTGATGGAAAAATCTTTCCGTTTGCGGAACCGCAGGGCCAGGCACAGGCAGCACGGGGTGAGGAGGACGGCCCCGCCTCCGCTGATGCGTTTATGGACGGGAATCCCGTCCCGTAACACTGCGGTTACCTTGAGTTCGCGCTCCGGGGTCTGAGAATTCCCCAGCACGATGGCGGGGCGGGGGGGGACCCAGGCGTCCCAAGGCCGTACGCCACGATCGAGAAGCCGCTCTCCGGTCGCGTCCCCGGAGGCTTTATGGTCCGCATAGAGTAGGGGATGGATGGAATCGGTCATTGCATTCCGTCGGCCGTCATCGCCGATTGGCAGGAGAGCGGCTTGCCGCCGCCTCGGTAAATGGCTTTAACCCGCAGCCGTTTAGATGTGAACCGATTTGCCTTGGCTGTCCATGGCGGCTTCCATCACCGCCTCGGACAGGGTAGGGTGGGCGTGGATCGAATGCATGATTTCCTCATAGGTCGATTCCAGCTTCATCGCCAATCCCAGTTCGGCCAGCATTTCCGTGGCCTCGCTACCGATGATATGGGCGCCCAACAATTCCCCGTATTTGGCGCCGAAGATAAGCTTGACCATGCCCTCGGTATGCCCGATGGCCCGGGCCTTTCCGCTGGCGGAAAAGGGGAAGCGCCCGATCTTGATCGCGATGCCCTTTTCCTTGCAAGCCTTTTCCGTGAGTCCCACCGAAGCCACCTGCGGCTGGCAATAGGTGCACCCGGGAATTTGCCCGTAGTCCAAGCCATGCTTGGCCTGACCCAGGATCTTGGCTACTGCGACTTCGCCTTCGGCCGAGGCCTTGTGGGCCAACAGTTGTTTTCCGGCGCAATCCCCGATGGCGAAAATGCCTTTGACCGAAGTCTCCTGGTAGGCATCTACCTTGATGAATCCGCGCTCGTCGAGCTTCACGCCCACCTGCTCGAGGCCCAGGTCCTTCGTGTTCGGGACCATGCCCACGGCCACTAGCACGCGATCCACGGTCAGGGCGATTTCCTTGCCCGCGGAGTCCGCCAACTTGGCTTCGATCACGCCGGCTTTCGCGAGCTTGACTTCGTTGACCTTGGCGCCGACGTAGCAGTTGATGCCTTGCTTCTTGAATGAAGCCAAAAGGGTCTTCGAGATTTCCTCATCTTCCACGGGAAGCAGCTGGGGCAGCATCTCGACCAGATGCACCTCGGTGCCCAGGGTATTGAAGTAGTAGGCGAATTCCACCCCGATGGCGCCCGCGCCGATCACCAGCAACTTCTTCGGCTGATCCTTCAAATCAAGGGCATGCCGGTAGGTGATGAAATTCGTTCCATCGATGGGATATTGGGGGAACATGCGGGGGGACGCGCCCGTAGCGACGATGACGCTCCCGGCCTGGATGTTCTTGCGTCCGCCCTGCGCATCGCTTACCTCGAGAAGGCCTTTAGCCACAAGCTTCGCGGTTCCCGTGATGACGTCGATCTTGTTCTTCTTCATCAGGAACTGGACGCCGTTGCTGTTCTGCTTGGCCACTTCCCGCGAGCGCGCCATGACCTTGGGATAATCGACGGACACGTCCTTCGCGCTCAACCCGTACTCGGATGCATGCTTCAGGTAATGAGCGACTTCGGCGCTCTTTAGCAGGGCCTTGGTCGGGATGCATCCCCAATTCAAGCAGATGCCCCCCAAATCGGCCTTCTCGACGATAGCCACCTTCTTGCCGGCTTGGGCCCCCTTGATGGCGGCCACGTAACCGCCGGGCCCGCTGCCGATTACCACGATGTCATAAGAAGAATCCAAGGGAGTCTCCGGGAAAGAAGGTTCAGACGGGATTGAAACGATTCCGTTAGAGCATCAGCCAGACGGGATTTTCCAGCAGGGACTTCAATCCGGAAAGGAATTGCGCCGCCAACGCCCCGTCGATAATGCGGTGATCCGAGCTCAAGGTCATCTTCATGACATCGCGTTGCTTCGCCACGCCATTGTCCAGGTACACCTCGGGCTGGATTCCGCCAACGGCCAGGATGGCTGCTTGCGGGGGATTGATGATAGCGGTGAATTCGTCCACGCCGTACATGCCCAGATTGGAAACGGTAAAAGTGCCGCCCTGATATTCATCGGGGGCGAGCTTGCCCGCCTTAGCTTTGGCGACCAGCCCCTTGATCTCGGTCGAGATGAGCCCCAGGCCCTTCTGGTCCGCGTCCCGTACGATGGGGGTAATCAAGCCGCCGTCGATGGATACGGCCACGCAAATGTCGATGTTGGCGTTCTGCCGGATGAAATCGCCCATGTAGGACGAGTTCACTTGGGGGAATTCCCGCAGAGCGAAAGCGGTCGCCTTGACCACGATATCGTTCACGCTCACCTTGTATCCCGGCGCGCGATTCAACTGCGCCCGCAGGCCGTTGATGGCGCCCATGTCCACCTTCATGGTCGCGTAGAACACCGGCATGCTCTGGGTCGATTCCAGCAGGCGTTTGCCGATGGTCTTGCGCATCATGTTGAGAGGCAGGTCCTGCGTCGGCGCGATGGGCGCCAGGGAGCCGTACAACGGACGTTGTACCGGGCCTTCCGTCTTGGCGCCCTTCGCAGGCGGCTTATAATTCTCGACGTCCGCGCGGATGATGCGGCCGTTCGGCCCGCTACCAGCCACTCCGGACAAGGGAATGCCGGCTTCTTCGGCCATACGGCGGGCGAGGGGAGAGGCGAGTACCCTTCCTCCTGCCGAGGGAACGGGTTCCGGAGCAACGGCGACCCGGGGAGCAGGGCCCGGGGTATAGGAGGCGCGCGCGGGTCCGGAACCATTGGACGCCGCTGACGGTGCGGCGGCCGGCGTCGGCGCGGGCTTGGGCCCGGCTTTGGCCGCCAGTTGTTCCTGGTCCTTCTTCAGCGCCTTCTCCAGGTACTGGGTGATATCTTCGTTCTTATCTTCGGTGAGAACCGCTATCAGCTGGTTTACCTTGGCGGGAGAGCCGCCGGGCACCACGATCTTCCGTAGGAAGCCCTCATCCATGCTCTCGTAATCGACGGTGGTCTTGTCCGTCTCCACGCTGCACAGCATCGTGCCGGGCTTGATGAAATCGCCTTCCTTCACCAACCATTTGGCCACGACGCCCTCTTCCATGGTAGGGCTCAAGCTCGGCATCAACATGCTAGTGGGCATTTCGCTTCACTCCTTAAAGCTTAGGCCCGATAGGCCGCTTGTTTGGCCGCCATTACGATCTTCTCGACCGAAGGCAGGGTCGCGGCTTCCAGATTGGCCGCGTAGGGCATGGGGTTCTCGCCTTGGGCGATCCGCTGGATCGGGGCGTCGAGATAGTCGAAGAGATCGCGATAGATGGATTCGGCCACCTGGCTGCCGAGCCCGCAGAAGTAATGGCCTTCTTCGACCACCACCACGCGATTCGTCTTCTTGACCGATGCGGCGATGAGCGGCATATCGAGCGGCTTCAAGGTGCGGGGATCGAGGAGCTCGGCATGGATGCCTTCCTTGGCCAGTTCCTCGGCGGCCGCTTTCGCCAGGCTCATCATCCGGGACCAGGCGATAATGGTCACGTCGGTGCCTTCGCGCTTGATATCCCCTTTGCCGATGGGGACCAGGTTATCGCCGTCCGGGACTTCGCCCTTAAGGCTGTAGGCCAACTCGTTCTCCAGGAAGATGACCGGATCATTGCAACGAATGGCGGATTTGAGCATGCCCTTGGCATCGGCGGGATTGGAAGGGCTCATCACGCGCAGGCCGGGGAAGTGCGCGTATAGCGATTCCACGTTATGGGAATGCTGGGAGGAAACCCGGGGGCCGGCGCCGTTGGGTCCGCGCATCACCATCGGGATATTGAAGAGGCCGCCCGACATGTAATACATCTTGGCGGCATTGCTGATGATCTGATCGAATGCGACGAAGGAGAAATTGAAGCTCATGAACTCGACGACCGGACGCAGGCCCATCATGGCCGCTCCCACCGCCAAACCGGTGAACCCGGTCTCCGAAATAGGGGTATCGATCACGCGCTTGGGCCCGAAATGGTCCAGCAGACCCTTGGTGACCTTGTAGGCCCCGTTGTACTCGGCCACTTCTTCGCCAAGGATGAAGACCTTCTCATCCCGGATCATCTCTTCTTTAAGGGCCTGATTAATGGCCTCTTTCATTTCCATAACGGCCATCAGGGATTCCCCGCTTCGTCCATGTAAACGTGCTGCGTCAATTCTTCGATTGGGGGTTCGGGGCTTTCGTCGGCGAAATCCACGGCTTCCTGGACTTGCGACTTGATCTTCTTTTGCAGGTTCTTGAACTCGTCCTCGCTCAGCCCTTTGGACTCGATCAGACCGCGGCTGATGACCTGGATCGGATCCTTGGCCTTCCAGCTATCCACCTCGTCCTTGGTACGGTACAGGCCCGCGTCGGAAACCGAATGCCCGAAATAGCGATAGGTCTTCATGTGGATCAGGACCGGCCGGCGCGTCGCCCGGACTTCCTTGATGATCTCGCCCATGCGGTCATGCACTTCGTGGAGGTCCATGCCGTTGAGGGTGTAGCCTTTGATCCCGTACGCCTCGGCCTTGGAGGCGATATCGGTATTGGCGATGGCGCGGGTGCAGGCGGTACCCATTCCGTACTGATTGTCTTCGCAGATGAAGATGGCCGGCAGATCCCAAAGGGCGGCGAGGTTCATGGACTCGTGCAAGGTCCCCTGGACCGTGGCTCCGTCGCCGAAGAAGATCATGCTGACCGCGTTGTCTTCATCGTAATTGCTCTTGAAGGCCGCGCCGATGCCGACGCCGAATTGGCCGCCCACGATGCCGTGCCCGCCCAGGAAGTTATGCTCCTTGGAGAAGAAGTGCATCGATCCCCCCTTGCCGCGGGCGCAGCCCGTGATCCGGCCGAAGAGTTCGGCCATGCCGGCTTTGGGATTGCCGCCCAGGGCCAGATAAAGGCCGTGGCAGCGGTAGGTCGTAACGACGGAATCCTGGGGGAGCTTATGGGCGAGGGTGCCTACTCCGACCGCTTCCTGCCCGATGTAGGTGTGCAGGAAGCCGGCGATTTTCTTCTGCTGGTAGGCTTTGATGCTGGCTTCCTCGAAATGGCGGATGACCAGCATCTTCTCCAGCATTTCGACCAGTTTTTCCTTGGTCAGGGACGATACCTCATTCTTGGTGCTTGCCATGTTTCTCCGGCTGGCTTGAAACCCAAAGGATAGGGAAGGGCGATTGTCCGACGCCATCCAATATTTCTTCTAAAGATCGGCTCAGGTGAGGTAATTTAGTAAAAACGGAGCCCTTTCTGGTCCCGTTCGCGAGAAGCGGGTTGCTGATCCCCCTTGGAATCCGCGGATTTGCATTCGCGTTGATATTTTTCTCCCACCCAAGAAACGCTATCCCTCCAAGAAGGAAGAAAAAGCATGCTAGACGTCCCCGAAACCGCCGTCGCCGTGGGCAAAATCCCCTCCGGATTGTTCATCGTCACCGCCGCTAACGGCGACCGGAAAGAGGGCTATCTTGGCTCATGGATCCAGCAGGCCTCCTTCACCCCGTTGCTGCTGAACCTGGCCATCCGGCCGGGCCGTCCATGCTACGACCTTATCCATGCCACCCGGCGCCTATGCATCAACATCGTAGGCCATAAGAACGGCGGCTTGATGAAACCTTTCTGGAGTCCCGAGAGCGGAACGGATCCCTTCGCAGGCCTGGAATGGTCGCAGAGCGAACTCGGTAATATCGTACTTGGCTCGGCCATGGCCGCTTTAGAATGCGAGCTACGCTCATCGGCTACCCCGGGCGATCACGAAATCCTCTTCGTGGAAGTCGTTGCCGGCCGGGTATTGCAGCCGGACGATAAGCCGCTACACCATGTCCGGAAATCCGGCCTCGGGTATTGAGGTCTTCGCTTTGGGGAGAGACGCATTCCAAGGTGAGCGGATTAAGTAGCCCTTCGTCGGGTAGCCCCTATAGATAGGTCGGGGCGGTCAAGACGAACCGTTTTTCCGTGGTGATGGCCTCGGCCCGCAAGTAAGCCACGCCACCTGGCGGCGATATTTTCTCCCGTACTTGCATTGGCCCCGCTGCATCCCAACTCCAGGTCTTGACGGCTATTTCCTTGGCTTCCCCTCTGCGGCCCGCCCATACCGTGATTCTTGAAAACGGTCCGTAGTCGCGGGTTGTGCGCGCATCCACCTCGAAGGCATCTGACCCGAGATCCAGATCGAGGAAAGGCCCATCGGTGCAGCACAATCGCCCGCCGGCCAAGCCGGATTGGATTCCGGCGACCGTACGCTCCTTCGCCCGTACCACCGTCCGCACATGGCCATAGAGGTGGTTATGATTCTGGTACAATGAGAAGAGAGGCGTCTTAACCCCGATGCAGCGATTCAAATCGCCATGGGCATCATTGGACCCGATGGGGGAGATCCTTTCTCCCGCCAGCAGCCGGCCAATCCAGAACTCCCGTCCTTCGGCATAATCGGAACCCCGATGCCCGTTCCAGAATTGGAGCCCGTCAACTCCGCGTGGCGATCCCGCTGGACGCAGATCCTTCGTATGCCACATACCCCGACGGAAGACGAAGCGCTCGAGGCCGCCGATGCGGCTGCGCGGATGTGCGGCGAAACAGGGAACTCCCTGCGCCCGTTCCAACACTTCGGCAATGCGTAAATCAGGCTCATTCTGAAGCCAACGGCGCCCGCCATCACCCAAGCCCGGAAGGAATTCCTGGTGCCCTGCCACCAGCAGATGCACGTTCTCACCCAGATGGTTCCCGCAGGACACCTCTTCGCCGGGAATGACAAGGGTTGCCTGGGGATGGGCGGTATTGAGCGATTGGGCCTCCCTACGGTACTCTTGGAAATTGGCTTCCGGCTCCACTCGTTGCATGTAGCGCCGGCGGTCGTAGTAGAAGTCGTAGGAATGATCGGTGCAAACCACGTAGCCCAACCCCAAGGCGGTCCCCGCCTCTTGCAAGACTCGCAGCGGCGCACCGTACTCGACCGGATCGTTGGAATAATCCGAATGGCAATGCAACTCGCCCGCATGCCAATCCTCGGGATAGGGGAGGGCGGCGGATAGGAATTGGATACGAAGCGGGGAAGGGGCGATGCCCGGGAAATTGGCGTTCAGGAAAGAGCGCTTGCGCCCCTTAGCATCTTCGGCCTGGATGCGGAAATTGAGGCTGACTGACTTGCCTAGACCGGTAAAATCCAAGGGTAGGGGATGGAAAATGAGATTCTCAGTAGGATGAATATCCACGGGGATCGTGTGTTTGCGGATACCGGTTTCATCTTGGATGGCGGCTTCGATAGCCCGGATCCGCACCGGAAAAAAATCGGCGTCCTTAACGACCAGGTAAAAGACGGGGTT
>JAEKLQ010000035.1 GCA_019509785.1 Fibrobacterota bacterium
ATGAGGCCGCCCAGATCGCGCAGGCGCATTTGCTTGGCCACTTCCCAGGCCGCGTCGATGTTGGTCTCCAGGATGTTCTTGCCCTGGTCGCGGCCGCGCACCTTGCCGCCGGTGTTGACGTCGATGGAGACCAAGGCTTCGGTCTGATCGATGATGAGGTAGCCGCCCCGCTTCAACTGCACGCGGCGGGCGAAGGTCTTTTCCAGTTCTTCTTCGATGCCGAAATGATCGAAGAGGGACAGGTCGCCTTCGTAGAGCTTGACCTTGCCCACCATGTCCGGGGAAAGCACGCCCAGGTAGCCTACCACGGTCTTATGCTCGATGCGATCGTCGATCCACACCGCGTCCACGTCTTCGGAGAAATAATCGCGCAGGGTGGTTTCGGAGGAATCGCTTTCCTGATGCACCAGACCCGGGGCCTGGACCTTCTCGGACAGTTCCTTGCAGGCATGCCATTTGGCTTCCAGCTGCTTCATCTGGATGGCGAATTCGTTTTCGCTTTCGCCCAGGCCGATGGTGCGCACGATGTAGCCGACGTCCGGCGACTTCAGATCGCGGATGAGCTTCTTCAGGTTGCGGCGCTGCTGCGGATCCCTGCTCTTCTTGCTGACGCCGATGAAATCGGTGCCGGGCATGCAGACCAGGAAGCGGCCGGCGAAGGACAGGTGGGCCGTGAGACGCGGGCCCTTGGTGCTGATGGGCTCTTTGGTCACCTGCACCAGGATCTCCTGGCCGGTCTTGAGCAGTTGGTCGATGGTCTTATTGTCTTCCACCCGGGGGGCCGGCTTATCGCCATCGTCTTCGTCGTAGTCTTCCAGGTTGGGGCGGCCCTGCACGTCTTCCACGTGGAGGAATCCGGCCTTCTCCATGCCGATATCCACGAATGCGGCCTGCAGGCCGGGAAGCACCGCGTTGACCACGCCTTTATAGATATTGCCCACCAAACGGTTGCTTTCGGGGCGCTCGTAAACGATTTCCGCCAGGCGGCCGTCTTCGAGAATTGCGATACGTTTCTCGTAGGGGCGCACGTTGATGAGGATCTCGCGCTTAGACTTCTGGGGCCGGTTCAACTGGTTCGAGGTGACTCGTCCAGTCCGTTTCAGAGTTTTATCCATTGTCTCCACTAATCGTTCAGGTGTAGGTGGACGTGATTTTTTTACTTCCCAAATAGGGAACCGGGCCCGGATCATCATGATCCGGCCCGACGAAAAAGCCGCTAACCCCGCCCTGCCACAAAGGCAAGAAGGGGCCTTTAGAGGCGGTAAAGATAGATAAACTATCCAGTTAGCTAGCCGAGGACGGTCAAACCGGCTCAAAAACGCCGTCTTGGCGGGGAGGGCCCTGCGGCCTTTATATCCTAAGCGGCCCCACCTTGGTCCGTCCATGAATGAGGGAGGTCACCGCGCTTCAAGCGGAGGGGGCGGGTCTGGGGGTCCGCGGCGGCGAATTGCGAGTGTACGAGGTTCGGGAGGGGAATCGATCTCGAAAGCCCGCGTCGGCCGGCGCGCGACCCAGCCCAGTGTTCGCGGGCGATGCCTTCCCGGGCCGAGAACGACCCACCAAAAGCGCCAAGCGAGCAGCTTGAGCCGCCGCGGACCCCCAGCCCCGCCCAGACCCACCCTAGAAGCGCATCGTAAACTCCCCGTGAACCGTGACCTCGTGGGTCGACTCCTCGCGAGCGGTATGGTAGAGCTTGGTGTACTTGTACTGCGTATAGAAAAGGGCGTCGACGTTATTGGTGAAGTTGTAGGAAGCCTCGGGACGGGCGCTCAGGGTCAGGACGTTCTGGTCCTTGTGGGGATCCGTCTGCGGAAGGGTTCGCTCCGTCCACATGTAATCCGCGCTGGTGGAGACCTTTAGGCGCAGGTTATTCTCCAACTTCACGTAATAGCGCCAGAATTGAAGGCCTTTCTGGGTCTGCACGTCGTAGGCCAGGGAGCCGTCGCCGCCGACGTCGAAAGCGTCGCGCTTGGTGCGCTTGTCGTTGCTCCGTTCATACGGGGTTTGCAGGGTATCGCCCGAGTAGTAGCGATAATTGATCTGGGGCTTGGGAACCTTCTCATAGTCGATGGCGTTCACCATGCTCACCCGCGTGCTCAGCTCCCCGCGCACGTCCTTATTGGTCGTCGCCGCCACCCGCACCAGCGGGTCCAGCTTGTAGGTGATCTGTTCGGTTTCGGGCGAAGAGGAAAACAGGGCATGCTTATCCTCCTTGCGCAAGTTGAAGGTGGTGGTCGAGGTCATGCTCCGGAAGGTCTTGCGCAAGGCCGGGATCTTGTTGGCGAAGTCGCCCAGCGAGCCGGTGACGGTGAGATCGGGCCAGACCACCGAGGTATCGCTCGGGGTCAGGGCCCGGAAGAGCGTGTACTCCTGGGTGTACTTGAGGTTGAAGGACATGGCGAGATCGATCCACGGCACGGTGAAGCCGGTGCTGGCGTCCACGCTACGGGTCACCCCGTGGGAGAACTGCGTACCGCTATGGATGGTGCTGTCCGGGGGCATCAGGTAATCCATCCACCGGGGATTCGGCTCCCCGTTGAAGAGGGTGTTGAAGAATTCCGCGGGGCTTTTATACACCAACCCGAACTGGTACTCGTAATAATCCCAAACGTCGTTCTTCTGGTTCAGGTAGCCGTAGGTGTATTCCTCATGGTTGTACTTGTGCCCCACGGAATAGCCGAGATCGATGTTGCGCAGGTTCCAAGTCTCCACCTTCTTGCGGATGGCGCCCAGGATCCCTTTGCCGTCGCCCGATGCCCCCAGTACGCCGGGCAGGCTCAAGGAAAGGTTCAATTTCACGTCATGATCGGCGTCGGTGGTGAAATGCTCGGGGCTGGTGATGCTATCGCCGTATTTGGATTTCACCGAATCGTTACGGGTCTGATGGAAACCCGAATTGAAATTGGCGCTGGTGGTGAGCCAGGAGACCAGATTGGGATTGAAATCCAGATGGAAGGCTTGCGTGCGATTGCGCTCGCGGTACAGGATCCCGTACTCGTCGCCCAGATGGCCCGGATGCCGGGTCGCATCATCCAGGTCGAAGACGAGGTTATGCGCCAAGATGCCTCCCTGGCCGGCGGACCCGCACGAACCATCGTCTTGACCCCACATGGTCTCATCGAAACACGAGTGCTCATTGTCGAAATCGCGATCCACCGAAGTGCGCACGCCGAAGTTCAGGAAAGTCAACAAACGCCACTCCATGTCCACGCCATGGGTCAACGCCACCGTGTACTGGGGCGGGATCACCAGCGGCTGCTCATCCAGGGTGCGCGGCTTGTTCACGTTCTCGCTGCGCACGAAGGAGAAGTCCGCCAAGGTCAGGTTCAGCTTGTCGGGATAGGGCTCGAACTCCACCCCGGACAGGAAGGACGGCATGAACCGCCACTTGGCGGTGAAATCGAGGGGCTTTTTGGTCTTGTTCTCGAAGGGGGACAAACTGTAAAGGACGCGGGTATTGTAATTCCGGGAATCGCTGGAAGCGAAGAACTCGTCCTTGCTGGAGGAAGAGTAGGAGTATTGCAAATCGGGCCGTTCGAAGAAGATTTGGTTGAGGTAGCTGGAGGATCGATGCTCTTTCTTATAGGCGGCGGTGAATCGGTTCTCGAAGACGGTGGATTGGTAAACGCGGGCATAGCGGCGGTTGATGTCGTCGATGCTGTCGGCGGAATCGCGAACGGAAATATGCCGATCGCCGATATCGCGGGCGATGTCCATCAGACCGGTGCCCTGCAGGGTCAGGTCGGAGGCCGGGCGGGTGAAGGGGCGCGAAATGGCCCCATGGTACTGCAAGGTGAGCGGGAGGCTTATCCCCCATTGATCCGGGAATACCTTATTGGCGAAGACGCTCAGGTTGCCGTTATAGTCCACCGTCGTCTGGGAATTGGCGGGGGTGGTCTTGGTCTCGCTCATGGTGGTAAAGCCGCCGTTGCGGTAGGTGAGGTTGCCCGAAACGTTGACGAAGTCGGAGAAATCGAGTTGCAGCTGGGTACGCATGCTGCTGCCCACGCTATGATCCACGCCCTCCAAGCGCAAATCGTCCACCCAGATCTCGCCCGCTTGCTTCTCCGTCGCGCCCGAATCGACGTAGATCACAAGGCGCATCCAATCCACGCGGGATAAGGTGGGATTGCCTACCACCGACAAGGTCACGGACGAGTCCTGGCGGCCCTGGTTCCAGATCTGCATGCTGACAGGGCGGCCGTTGAAGGCCTGGTAGAGAGGGTCGTTCTTGAGCCCGACGAGATCGGACACGTTCACGTTGAAGGAGTTCCGCTCCCACAGCGCGACCTGCTTCTTGTCATAGATGCCGGCCGTGTCCATATGGATGCGGATCTCGTAGTAATCCTTCGAATCGCGATCGCCTTCGTCCTTACCCAGCCGCAACCCCAGGCTCACCTTATTCTGCCCGCCCTTGTAGCTATTGAAGTTGGGGATGTAATTGGAGTCCGGATGGATGTCCATGCGGATGCGGGAATACATCGTGAGGTCCTTGGGATCGCTGCCCAGCAGGCGCGTTGCCCCCACCACCTCGCCGGGATGCAGGTTCGCATAGCTCAGCACCAGCGAGCGCTCGGGCAAAGGCTCGTCGGTGCGGGTATCGCGCTCCGTGGGCGTGTTGGGGGACTGGACGTAACCCCGCGACTCCTGCTTGTTGATGACGGCGACCTTGAGGCGGTTGCTGTCGAGCACGGCGGGAGGCAGGCGTACCGCGCTGCTGTCCCTCAAGTCCCCGGAAGCGTAGCGGTCGGCGTCGGTCTCGAAGGCGCGGTTTCGATCCCCTTCTTCCCAGGTGTTCCCTACCAGGTTCACGCGGGCCAGCTGCACGCGGGCGTTGGTCACCCGCGAAGGCAAGCGGCCCATCCACATCCGCATGATCTTCACGTTGGAGAGGATCTGGTTTTCGCTTTCCCCGGAATTGGCCCCGATGCGGAAGCCCGAGCCGTACAGGGGGATATCGTATTTGCGCCAGCCGGTGCTCAACTCCTCGCAGTGGAATTGGGCCGTACAGGCGCTATCCAGCGGCATCACGTAACGCAGATAAGTGTTCTTCGTGTCCAGGGTGCCGGAGCGATCCAGATCCTCGGTATCGAAGGTGAGGCCGTTGGTGTGCCGGTTGTTCCCCTGGGTGCCATTCACGGTGGCCGCCTCTTCGGTACCGCCTTGCGGATCGGTCCAGTTATCGCCGCCCGGATCCCCTTTGTTTATATGGCTGAGGGGGATGGAATAGCACAAGGGTTTGCACTCCCAACGCACCCCGTGCTCGTCCTCGTCGCGTAGATTGTCCAGCCCCAGATCCGAGCTGTTGACGGTCTCGCGCGTGGGATCGATCTCCTGGTTCAGGATGCCGTCGGGCTTTCCGTTGTTCAGGCTTTGGATGCTGATGTCTTCGGAAACTTGCCCTAGGTCAACGACCAGCGATCCCTCGCGCCCGGAAACCACCACTTCCAGGTTCCGCTTCTTGCTTTGGTTCAACAGGCCCTGGCCCAGGCCGCGCATCACGCCGCCCCAGGAATGCCCCTCCAGGTTGTCGTTCGGCTGCAGGTTCATCTGCAGGATTGTTTGGTCGCGGCTATCGGTATAGCTGCTCCCGGTTTTCCCGTAGATCTCCGCGTACGGCTTCTTGATGCTGGAGTGCCAAGTAAGCTGGCCCTGATGCCGATAGTCCATGGTCTCGTCCGGCTTGCCGTTGTCGTCGAAATCCGGCGGGGAGGATTTGTACCAGCTGAAAATGGTCATGGGCATGGACAGGATGTTTTCGCTGCCCTCGAAGTTGTCCAGGTAGGCGCTTTCCTTGGTGTTCGGGTTGTACAGGCTCTGGGCCACTTCGAACTCGAAGTTGGCGCGGGACGGGGCTTCGGTCTGCACGAAGGGGAACAGGTTCGCCAGGCTGGTCATCCACTTGGGATTGCCGGTCAGGCGGGCGTTGAAGCCCCATAGCAATTGGTTGAAAGGCTCGCGGCCGAGCTCGGGGCGCTGGGCCGTGGTGCTCTGGCTCTTGTAAAGGAGGGTGGCCCCCAAAAGGCTCTCGTCCGAGATGCCGTCCAGCTTGTATTCCAAGCGCGTACCCAAGAGGATCTTGTCCTGGATCTGGAAAGGGGGATTGCATTCGTAACTGATATCGATGTTGGCGTTGGGATCCTTGGCGCGCGGGGAAAGCAGGGTGATTTGCCCGGTCTCGTAGAGGACCTCGTAATCGACGTCCCGTTGCAGGGTCACGGAACCGTTGAGGACCAGCTTCTCGGTGCCCTTCTCGATATCCACGCATTGCGATCCGCTTACGGAATGGGAGTTCGAACGCACGTCGAAAGTGGATTGCCGCTGCTGCGCGGTGATGATGAACTTATCCACCGTGGGGCCGTTGGCGATCTCGTCCACGTTGGCAGTATAGATCTCGGTGTTGGGGTTCACGCGCTTCATGGGCGTGAGGCAATTCGTGGAATCGTCCTTCGGATTGATGCCTCCCACGCAGGGAAGCACCATATAGCCGAGGTCCAGGTTGAACAGCGTCGGGTCGTCGACGTTGACTTGGCCGGGCTTGTCGGAAACCTCCATGCCCAGCTTGCGGATGAGGGTGACCGTATCGTTGGGATCGCGCTCCAGGCTGTCCGCGCTCCGCACCAGGCGCACGTGGAAGCTTTGCTTATCGGTCTTGGAAATGCGGCTGATGCCGTAAACGTTGCGCCACATCAGGTCGTCCAGCTCGGGCACGCCCACCGCCGAGCGCGAATGGATGAGGATGAGATTACGCAAATCCGTCGCGCCCGCGATGAAGTCCTGGTTCCAGCGCACCGCCAGCGAGGTATTGCGGGTGCCTCCGGGCACGGTCAGCATGCGCATGCGCTCGTCGTAGAAGTAATCGACACCTTCCTTCAGCGGCTTCCAACGGCCGATCTCGCACCTCTCCTTGATGCGCCCGCCCAGGCGGTTGTAAGGGCAGGCCGTGGCGGTATCCTTGACGGTATTGATTTCCTCGCCCTGGCCCAGGAATTGGAAGACTTGCACGGGCAGGCGGCCGCTATTCTGCAGGTAGGCCGGATTGGCTCCCTGCCAGTTCCGGATGTCGGCATAGTCGTCCCGATCGGAAAGCTTCAGCCAGAAATGGCGGTGCAGATCAATATCGCGATCCTCCCGCACCGCATCGGACAGGACCGAACCCACGCCCAGCTTCTGCCTTTCCTGCGAGCCCCCTTCCTGCGACGCGATGGTGGTCACCTCGAGCCCGCCGAACTTCATGCGCATTTTGAGGCCGAAAAGCCCCTTGTGGGCTTCGGTGTAGCCGGTAAGGCTGGTGCCGGTGAGGGCCAAGGAGGTGTTGCCCGCTTCGATCTCCTGGATGATGTCGTCCTCGAGCTCGTCCCCCTCGCCCTTATAGGTGATCTTGAGCTGTTCCTTCAGGTTGGATCCGAAGCCTTCCTCGTTGTTGATCTCGATATTGATGAGGCGCCCGATCGATCCTTTCACCGAGAAGGCGGGCTGCTGATCCATATGCAGGTTGGGGAGGAAGGATCCGGTGCCGTTGGTCGCGCCATTGCCCTGCACGCCCGTGCCTTCCACCACCAGCTTGTACGATCCGTTGATGCGCAGGCGGGGCTTGTCGACGCCGATGCGTTTCATCCAATCCGGCACATTCACCGGCAGCACGATGTCGAGCATGCCCGGCCCGCCCGCCTGCGAGGCCTCCTCCTTGCCCATGAATTCGTTCAGCCACAGCCGGCGCAGGGCCAAATCGTTCATGTCCATGGTATAGGAGTTCAACTCCACGTAGTACGACTGCCAGAGGGGGGTGGAGTCCTGCGAGCCGGGCTCGGCCTCGGGAGGCGGCAGCGACACGTAGCGGATGATCTCCACTTGGCGCGTTTCGAAGTTGACGCTATGGCGGCGCTTGAGGTAGGTGCTGTTGACCTGCAGCATGCCGTGCCCGCCCGTGCTCTCCACTCCCTTCTGGGGCAACAGCTCGTCGAGGGGATGCGCCGCATCCGGAACGTTCAGATAGGATTGGCTCTCGATGTAGATCGCTTGCGCGGGCCATATCGCAAAGGCCAGGCCCAACAAGGCCGCGATGCGCGCGCCCGCGAAACGCGGGGCCGCGAAGCGCAGATCGGTTTTAAGCACGACCGTCCGCTCCCTCGTTGGAACGGGGACAAGCCAAGCGAACTACCGCGGCGAGGAACGCCCGGCTTCCTGAATTCCGCATCCAAATCCTCATGAACCGCGCCCGATTCGGCCATTCGAAAAAGGAGAGCCGGCGAAGGGCTCTCCTGGCGGACGGATTCCCATCGGCGGGTTACCAAACCGATAGCCGGAGTATTATACGAAAAAGGCCATTTGCGTCCTGTCCCAGCCGACGTTTTTTTTCGCCCAAGCGCTTGTTGCGTCTCGGGATAGCGGCTGGATTGCTAGCTTTGCCCCTCCTTTGTCACGAAACACCCTCAAAGGTCCTAGAGATGCGCCGACCCCCGCCCATGGATGATGACCGTAAACGCCGTTGGAAGTTCGGGCAGAACTTCCTGGTGGACGAGTCCGTGGTTCGGCAGATCGCGGAGGATGCGGCGCCCAAGAAGACCGATTGGGTCGTCGAGATCGGCCCCGGCCAGGGCGCGATCACCCGCCGCCTCTTGCCCGAATGCGCCAAGCTCACCGCCATCGAAGTGGATCCCAAATGGGTGGAACATCTGCGCAGCCGCGATTGGGGCGCGCTTGACGTGGTCCAGGCCGACGCCACCCGCGTGGACGTCGCCGAGATCCTGGCCCGGGAACCGGGGAAGAAGCCCATCGTGGTAGGCAATCTGCCCTACAACCGGGCCGCGCCCATCCTCTTCCGCTTTCTGCCCTTCATCCACCGCTTCCAGTCCATGCAGATCATGGTCCAATACGAAGTGGCCAAGCGCATCTGCGCCAAGCCGCACAGCCGCGATTTCGGATTCCTGACCGTCTTCATCCGCACCCACTGCGAGCCCGAGTTCCTGCATAAAATCGGCCAGGAAGCCTTCCGCCCGCGCCCCAAGGTCTTCTCCGCCACGGTACGCCTGGTGCCATTGCCGGCCCCCAAGATCGAGGATCCCCTCTTCCTCCGCTTCGTCGAAATCGCTTTCTCCAGGAAACGCAAGAAGGTGGTCAACTCCTTGATCGGCTTCTATCGCAGGGACAAGGTGGTCGAAGCCTTGAACGCCCTCAAGGACATGACGGACGATCCCGAAGAGCATCGCGTGAATGCCGACTCCCGGGCGGAAGATCTCTCGGTGGACCAGTTCGTGGAGCTGTTCAAAAGGCTAGGGCCGCCTCCCGGCGTCCTCGCGAAGGCGGAAATCCCGTCGATCGCGTTAGCCGATATGGAATCGGGGCCGGATGGGGATACGGACGAAGAAACGGACGGGGAAGCGGAAACAGGGGAAGACGAGTAACGAAGATTCGCCCCCGGGACCGGCCCCGGCGCGGCGGGCGCATCTTACCGCCGTTTGGGAGGTGCCGGGACCGGCCGCAGGGGCGGTCGGGAGTTGGGTCGAAAGGGCGTTACGCGCGCCTTAAGCCGGGATCATCTGGCGATGCGGGGCCCGGATGTAGGCCTTCGCCGCGTTCTTACGCTCCGTATACGTCGCCAATTGTTTCCGGATTTCGGCCATCTTGCCTTGCATCTGGCGGATCATCTGGTGATCGATGGCCTGGATGCGCGTTCCCGCGTCCAGGAGCAGATTCCGCTTCTCTTCGACCAGGGCGCGTTCATTGGAAGGAACCAGGCGCTCCGCCTGGTATTCCTTGAGCAATACGGACAACGTTTGCGAAGCCTGCGCGGTATGCCCCAGTATTTTCTCGCGCGCATCGATCACCTTCTGGATGCGGGCTTCGTCTTCGGGCAGGATTTTCCGGGTCACGTCGGCGGCCATCTGGTAAAGGCCGTAGAGGACGTCGATTTCGGAGATGATTTTCTGCGTCAGGGAGTGCATGGTTCCCTTCCCCTTACGACACCAGGGAGAGTTGGGCGCCGCTCTTTTGGGACAGCGCGCCGTGATCCTCGCGGCGTACGTTTTCGATCGCCACCAGCCAGGCTTCGCGCAGCATGCTCATCATGCCCGCCACATCGCGCAAGGCCTGTACGGACCGATCCTTGATGGCCTGGGTGAGATGGCGGGAATAGAACTCGTACAAGCGGAACAGGTTCCGCGCGATATCCCCCCCGCGCTCCATGTCCAAGGCGCACATCAGCTCGGTGAGACCGTTCTGGACGCGCTGCACCGCGCGCACCATCTTCTCCACGTTCTTGGTGTCGAGCTCCTCTTCCGCCTTTTTCGTCCACTTGATGCAGTGGTCGTAAATCATGATCACCAGCTTGCCGCGATCGGCGGTGGTCACATTGGCGTTCTTGTAGCTCTGATGGGCGTATGACATCGTTACCTCGATAAGCCGCTGCTGCTGAACGCGGCGCTTTGGGACTTGAGCTTGGAGACGGATAATTCCAGGTTCGCGAACTGCTGGGTCAGGCGGTCCTTGACGCTTGCCACTTGGGATTCCAACTGGGCGATCTTGGTGTCCTCTTGGTTGATCTGATCCTGGTAATTCTTGGCGGTGGTGGTGACGAAGCCGTCGACGAAGTTCGTGATCTTGTCGTAGAAATCGCGGATCTGGCCCGCCACCCCGCGCACGAAAACGACCTTGCCAGGACCACTGCCTGCGGCGGCTTGCACCGCCATGCCATTCGAGTCACCGGAGGTCGAATTCAGCAGGTCCCCGTCGCCGCTCACGGTGGCGGCGCTCCAGTTGGTTCCGCTCGATTTATCCGTGTCGATCCGCTGGCCGGCGGGATCAATGTCGTATACGCCCGTCCTGGTGTCCTTCGTATAGGTTCCGAACTGGTGGGACGAATTCGTCATGTACCCGCCGGTAATGAAAATCCGCTTTACGCCTTCGAAGTCCGAGTCCAGGGCGGCGCTGAAGGTATCGCTTTTGATGGTCAGGAACCCGGTCTTCTGTTCCGAGGTGATGCCGACCGAGGCCAGGCTGCTGAATCGGCTGACATGGTTGTCGGTCAGTTCCGACATCATGCTGGTCATCATCCCCTGGATCTGCGAGCGTAGCCCTAAGATGGAAGAATCGCCGGCGAAAGGGCCCTTATCGATCGTAGTCGTCTGCTGGGACTGGCTGTTCGAGGGATCGGCGCTCTTAGTGACGTTGATCTTCGACTTATCGTCGATGAATTTGATCAATTGGTTATAGCTATCCAGGAAGTCCTGGACCTTCTTCGTGATGCCGTCCTTATCGAAATCCAAGGTCAGCTTGATGTTCTGGGTGGGATCGGCCCGCTTCAAGATGAAGACGGTTCCATTGACCGTGTTATCATCCCGGTTGGTTTGCGACGACACCGACATGTCGTTCATCAGGTAGAAAGCCTTGCTGCCTTGGGAGACCACGTTCTTGAAGGCGCTCTTGGTCACCGCCGCGCCCAGCCCGAGCTTGGACCCCGAGCTATCGGCATCGTTCAGGCTCAAATTGAGGGCCATGGTGCTGACGCCGCCGGCGGCGTCGAGGACCTCGATCTCGCCCGAGGTGTTCAAGGAGACGGTGGCTTTGGCCCCGAATTGGGCCTGGATGGAAGCCACCAGGTCGCCCACCGTCTGGACCGCCGTGTTGGCGATGGTGAAGCTGGAATTGATGGCAGTGCCGTCGCTGGCCGTGCCGGTGAAATTGATCTGGTCGTTGTTGGTCAGATTCGAGGCCGAGCCGATGCTCTGGAACAGGCTCGCGAAGGTGGTGGCCGCGGTCGCGGGCCCGCCCGCGGCTTGGCGGAAGTCGAAGTTGGCGCGCAACGCCTGCTTTTGGGTGGTGGCCGTCTGCTGCGTCACCAAATCCAACCCGTCGGCGAAGATGCTCTGGGCTTCTTTGCCCGCCACGGCATTCAGCTGGAACGCCTTGGTCCCTTCGTCCACGGCGGTGAGCATGAGGCGGTAATCCGTATCGCCCATCTTCAGCACCGAGGCGGTCGCTCCCGTGCCTTTGGCGCGATTGATTTTGTTGGCGATGTCCGTTATGGTATCGGTAGCGGTTATATCGATCTGCACCGATGTCGCGGTGGGATCCGCCTTCAGGGCCGCCGCCGAAGTCGAGATGGTAAAGCTGCCGGTGAGGCTGAGCGAGGCATTGGAATTGGCGAAGGAACCGGAAGCCACCTTCAGGGAGCTGGCCAGGTTCATCACCTTCACGTCGTAATTTCCCACGGTGGCTTTATCGCCTCCGGTGATATCGGCGACGGTGGCATCCGAGGAGGTGTTCTTGAACACGTTGAACACCGTGCTCTTGTCCATCGCCGAAGCCTGGGTATCGAAATCGTTGAGCTTGGTTTTAAGATCGTTGAAGGTCGAAAGCTTCAGTTGGATTTGGGATTGCGCATTCTCTTCCCGGGTGACCTTCTGCTGTTCGATGGAAATCAGGCCCGTGATGATGGAGTTGGTATCCAGGCCCGTGGCCAAGCCCCCCACCTGCAGGAGCCCCGCCTGCGAACCTACTCCTGAAGTTGAATCTGCCATGGATCTCCCGAATCCTTGCACGAGTACATTGGTTTATCGACCAAAGAGCCCATGGCCTTTAATCCGGAAGTGGTTCCACTTGGAGAGCATCGAGTCACAAACAATGACATAAATAGGCCCATTTTCTCCCATAATTACTGATTTTTATGATATTAGAGATGAAGAATCGCAACATCTGTTACAGATTAACGATGTTTTGTCACGGTATATGACGTAAATTAGACATTCGTCATATATCATGACGGAATAAGCATTTAACCGAAAAATCCTTTACAAATTCGCATGAAAAGTGCATAGGACTGCTGGAACGGGACTTGCTTGCTTCAGATTCGACCCCACACCCACCCGCAAAGGACAGGCGAATGACCTTTGACACGACCGATGAGACCTTAAAGCGTTATCTGGAAGATATCCGGAAGACGAGCCCCATCGACCGGAAGGATGAGCATTTGCTCTTCAAGCTTTGCCGCGAAGGCAACCGCGGAGCCCGCGAAAAGCTCGTAAGCGCCAACATGCGCTTCGTGCTTAAAGTGGCCTTGCAGTATCGCGGCTGCCCCATCCCTCTCCCGGACCTCGTGAGCGAGGGCGCGATGGGCCTTATCCGCGCCATCGAGAGCTTCGATCATAGCCGCGGCCTCAAGTTCATCTCTTACGCCGTTTGGTGGATCAAGGCTTATATCACCCGCGCCATCAACGAGCAAGGCTCGCTGATCCGCTTGCCTGCCAATCAGCATTTGCGCGTGCGCAAGGCGCTTAAGGAAAAGAGCAAGGGCAAGGAGCTGGGCGACGATATCCGCGAATTGATCCAGCTGGGCGAAGCCGGCATCTCTTTTGACGCGCCCCTCAAGACCGATACCAAGACCACCTATCAGGAAGTCTTGCCGGACGAGAAGGCCGTCAATCCGGAGAACGAAGCCGAAATCCAGGCCGTGGAGCATCTCGCGAAGGACCTGTTGTCCGAGCTGCCCGAAAGGGAAGCCCAGGTCATCAAGGGCCTGTTCGGCATCAACCATGAGGCCCCGCAGACCTTGCGCGAAGTGGGCGAGACCCTGAACATCTCCCACGAACGCGTGCGCCAACTGCGCGACCAGGCCCTGCGCCGGATCCGCAAGAACAAGAACAAGGAAGTCCTTCGCGAGAAGTACGAAGGCTACCTGCAAGCGCTGACGAACTGAGATTAGCGCTTCGATGCGATTGCGAAGGCCCCGGGGGAAACCTCGGGGCCTTTCTTTTTGCATTCCGTCATGAAGTTTCGCGGAACCGCGGCGAAGCACGCAAGACTTCCCACAAAGCTAACTTTCGACCCATGCAGCTCCCTTCCAGCCTTCGGAACCTGTTCGAGCCTGCCTTGCTGGCGGAGTTGGACCGCCGCGCGGAACACCGGCGCGTGCCGGAAGGCCAAGCCCTGCTTGAACCCGGCCAAATGGTCCGCACCGTGCCGATCGTGATTTCGGGGCTGGTCAAGGTTTCCCGGATCGAACCCGACGGGCGGGAGCTGTTCCTGTATTACGTGAACCCCGAAGAGACCTGCGCCATGACCTTCACTTGTTGCATGGAAAGCCAGCCGAGCGAAATCCGCGCCCTCGCGGAGGAGGACGTGGAGCTTTTGGCCGTGCCCGTGCAGGTCATGGACGAATGGCTGGCGAAATACCCTTCGTGGAAATCCTTCGTGATGCGCACCATCCGGGCCCGTTTCAACGAATTGCTGCGCACCATCGATCTCATCGCCTTCCAGAACCTGGACCAGCGCTTGGCCGCCTTCCTGCGGGAGAAGGCCCGGGCGCAGGCATCCTCCCTCATCAACCTGTCCCATGAGGCCGTCGCGAACGAGCTTGCCACCTCGCGCGTAGTCGTATCCCGGCTCCTCAAGAAGCTGGAGCGCGACGGCAAAGTGCTCCTTTTCCGCAACCAGATAAAGTTGCTCGGGGAATTGTAACCCAAGTAGCGGACGCGGCCGTGCCCATGGCGTATCTTCCAAACGAGGAGGGCAGGCCATGGCCCATGAAGTGGAAACGCGCTGGTCGGGTAAGATGGAGTTCCAGGCCGAGGTGGACGGGCATAAGGTGATCATGGACGCCCCGGAGCGCGTGGGCGGCGAGGATCACGGACCCATCCCCAAGCCTTTCGTGCTGACCGCGCTCACGGGTTGCACCGGGATGGACGTGGTGGCGCTGCTTCGCAAGCGCGGGAAGACGCTGCGCGAATTCCGCTTGCATGCTTCCGGCGAACTCAGCCGTAGCGCCCCCATCGAATACGTCTCCATCCATCTTACCTACGGGATGGAAGGGGACGAGGCCGATCGCGAAGCGGCCCTGGAAGCGGTGGACCTCTCGCAAAGCAAATATTGCGGCGTATCCCATATGCTCAAGAAAATCATCCCGGTAACCTGGGAGGTACGGTATAACGGCGCGATCGCATTCACGAACAAGCCGGCGCAGGAGCGGGCGGCGGCCTGAGAGGCCCGCCTTAAGTTTTGGGTCCTAAGGGGAAGGGAGATAGACCATGTTTGACGGCTTGAAGAATCTATTGGGTATCGGGAACGCAAATGGCGACGAGATCATCCGATTGGCGGAGCAAGGCGCGCCTATCGTGGACGTGCGTTCGCCCGCGGAGTTCGCGTCCGGGCATTTTCCGGGATCGGTGAACGTCCCGCTGGACCGGCTGTCCGCGGGGCTTCCGCGCTACGGAAAGGATCAAGCCCTGATCGTCTGCTGCGCCAGCGGGATGCGTAGCGGCATGGCGAAACGGACCTTGGAAGCGGCAGGGCACGGAACCGTAGTCAATGGCGGAGGATGGAGGACCTTGAAAGAGCGACTGGGGAAGTGAACGCGACGCCCGCATTCACTTCAGGCGGATTTGCAACTCCGTCACGTTGTCCGAGGAATCGTAGCCGGCCCATTTGAGGTAGATTTCGCGACGCTCATCGCTTATGGCCAGCCCTTTTTTTTCGGCCTTGGCGAAGAACTCCCCCCAGGCATCGGTGATGGAAGTCATGGGACCCTTGAAGCGGGCGGATAGGCAAGCCCACTCGGGCTCCCAGCGGGCCCGGTAGGGCGACTTCCCGCGCGTGCCGGGCCTCACCGGATGGCCGGCGCGCAAGGCCAACTTGCCCGGGGCCGCCGGACGGTAACTCCAGACCGGGGGACCGATGAGGACGGTCGTCCCCTCGATGAGGGACTGCAGATCGTCCATGATTTTCCCGCCTTCGGCGGGCACCTTGGCGTAAGCCACCACCTTGGAGCCGTGCAGGAAGGTGAAGGGCTTGGCGGTCTTCTTCTTGATCGGGCCGATCAGCATGGCGCGCTCCCGGGCCGGCGGGGCCGCGCTAGATTGGAGCGAACCGTTTTCATAAACCGCATCTCATATTCCGAATTTCATATGCCGTATAGTCCGGCGTACTTGGCTTCGAGGTAAGCCAGGAAAGGCCCGGCCGCGGTCCTGTGGCCGGTGATTTTTTCCATCAGGGCGTCCCCGTCGTAGCGTCGGCCGTAACGGTAGACGTTCTCGCCCAACCAGGCCTTCAGGGCCCCGAAGCGACCGGCCCGGATGTCGCCGGCTAAGCCCGGCAGGGCGCGCCGCGCGGCCTCGAAGATTTGGGCGGCGCGCAGGTTGCCCAAGGTGTAGGTGGGGAAATAGCCCAAAAGCCCGCAGCTCCAATGCACGTCTTGCATGTATCCGAGCCTGGGCTCGGGCGGGGTAACACCGAGGTTACGCTGCATGGATTCGTTCCAGGCCGGCTCCAGATCCGAAGGCTTGAGATCGCCGCTGAAGAGGGCGGTTTCCAGCTCGAAGCGGAGGACGATATGCAGGTTGTACGTCACCTCATCCGCCTCGACCCGGATGAAGGAAGGCTGCACGCGGTTGATGGCCTTAAGGAAGGCGTCCAAGGGCAGGCTGGCGAGCGGGCCGGGGAAGGCCGCTTGCAGTCCCGGGTACCGTCCGGTCCAGAAATCCCGCGAGCGTCCCACCTGGTTTTCCCACAAGCGGGATTGCGATTCATGCACTCCCAGCGAAACGGCTTCGGCCATGGGCGTTCCGTACCATTCGGGAAGGAATCCCTGTTCGTACAGGCCATGGCCGCCTTCATGCAAAGTGCTGAACAGCGCCGACATGAGATCGCCTTCATGGTAGCGCGTCGTGAGGCGTACGTCGCGGGGATGGGTGCCTTCCGTGAAGGGATGGGCCGATTCGTCCAGCCTTCCGGCTTCCAGATCGAAGCCCATGGCCGCCAGGATCCCGTGGTTGAAGCCGCGCTGGGCTTCGAGGGGAAAGGTTTTCCCGGCCAAGGGATCGGGCGCGGACCCCTGGGCCGCGCGGATGCGGCCCAACAAGGGGACGAGTTCGGATTTCAGATCGGCGAGCAGAACGCGGAGGGACGAGGCGCGCGCGCCGGGCTCGTAATTCTCCAGTAGGGCATCGTAAGGGGTTTCGGCGTAACCGAGGCACTCCGCCTCTTGCCGGCGCAGGGCGATGACCTTGGCGAGCCACGGATTGAAGGCGGCGGTGTCATTCTTGGGCCGGGCCTCGGCCCAGGCCCGTTGCGCCAGCGAAACGGTTTCGGCGATCTCGGCGGCCAAGGACTCGGGCAACTTTACCGCCTTGTCCCGATCCCGCTTTAGCTCGCGCACCACCGCGCTCTCGTCTTCGGAGAGCGGCGCGGCCTCGGCGGCGGCCAAGGCTTCCGCGAGGCGCGGATCGGAAAAGCGCTGGTGCATTACGCGCGCCAGCGCGGCCATCGAACGGGCCCGGCCATCGCCGCCTTTGGGGGGCATATAGGTTTCTTGATCCCAGGAAAGCACGCCGACGGCGGAGCGGAGCGCGTACAGGTCGCGGCTCAGTTCCAGCACGGTCTCGAAGGCCCGGTTCATGCATGTCCCTTTCGGATCGCCGCGCGGGGGCGGAACGGGTTTGGAATCCACAACGTATCGGGACCCTAAAGATACGATTCCATGGCAGGCAGGTGGCAAACGGATTGCGCCCCTTCCGAGGCGGGCCGCCCAGGTCCTGTCCCTTTTCTAATTTTCCGGACCATGTCCCCCTTCAAGCTCGCCCTCATCCAGACCAAGGGCAACAACCTGCATCCGGACCGCTTTCCCAAGCTGCAAGAGCGCATCGCCCAGGCCGCCGCCCAGGGGGCGCAGGTCGTCATCCTCCCCGAGCTGGTGTTCCACGATTATTTCTGCATCGAAGAGGACATCCGGCATTTCGATCTCGCGCATGACTTGGAGCATCCCGCCCTGCAGGCCCTCTCCGCCCTGGCGAAAGAAAAGGGGATCGTCCTGGTGGTGCCCATCTTCGAGAAGCGGGCTCCGGGCCTGTACCATAACTCCGCCGTGGTCTTCGACGCGGATGGTAGCCGCGCCGGCCTCTACCGCAAGATGCACATCCCGGATGATCCCGGGTTTTACGAGAAATATTATTTCACGCCCGGCGATCTCGGATTCCAAAGCTTCGCGACCCGCTACGGGCGCATCGGCGTATTGATCTGCTGGGATCAGTGGTTTCCCGAAGCCGCCCGGCTCACCGCCCTGCAAGGCTGCGACCTGCTGGTCTACCCGACCGCCATCGGTTACGACGAACGCGAAACGGCGGACCTGCCCGCGGCCGGCGCCCGGGCGCTCAACGCCAAATGGCTCGACGCCTGGATCACCGCCATGCGGGCGCATGCCATCGCCAACGGGGTCTACGTGGCCGCCGTCAACCGCGTAGGCCAGGAAGGCCATCTCCGCTTCTGGGGCAATTCCTTCATATGCGATCCGGGCGGCGGTTTGCTCGATCGCCTCGACGACACGAAGGAGGCCTTGCTCTTGCGGGACATCGATCCCGGCGAGGTAGAGAACCATCGCCGCGTGTGGCCATTCCTGCGTGATCGCCGTATCGACGCTTATCCCGATCTCTTGAAGCGCTTCGCGCGCTGACCCGGAGCCCCGCCTTTATGCACGACGCCCTTAAGCCGCCGTATCCGTCCTTGCTCTTGCCCGCCGAATGGGAGCCGCAGCAGGCGATCTGGTTCACCTGGCCTCAGAACGCCGAAACCTGGACGCCGGTCTGGGAGGAGGCGCGCGCCGCCTACCGCGCCATCATCCGCACGGCGATCCGGTACCAGGACGTGAACGTTTTGGTGAACGACGAGCGGACGCGTGATCGCCTGGCCGCTGAATTCGAAGATGCGGCCCAGGGGCGGCCTGCGGGCGATGGGGCCACGGGACCGTTTCGCTTGGAATTCCTGGTTTATCCCACCAACGACAGCTGGATCCGCGATTACGGCGCCATCACGGTGCGGGCGCCGGATTCCGGGAAGGGCACGCGCCTGATCGCCCTGGACTTCGGATTCAATTCCTGGGGCGGCAAATACCCGCCTTGGGACAAGGACGATGCGGCCCCCCGCTTCATGGCCGAAGCGCGCGGGCGCGAATGCTTGGCCGTGGATCTCGTGTTGGAAGGCGGCTCCATCGACGTGAACGGGAAGGGCCTATTGCTCACCACTTCGCAATGCCTCTTGAATCCGAACCGGAATCCCGGGCTGGATCGGGGCCGCATCGAGGCGGCCCTGCACGGATGGCTGGGAGCGGAGCGGACCTTGTGGCTGGAATCGGGCATCCACGGGGACGATACCGACGGCCACGTGGACGATTTGGCGCGCTTCTCCGACGCGCGCACGGTTCTGTGCGCCATCGAAACCGACAAGCGGGACGAGAATTACGCTCCTCTCAAGAAGAATATCGAGGCGTTGAATCATGCGGCCCGCACCGTCGACCTCGAGGTCATCGAGATCCCCATGCCCGCCCGACAGGTCAAGGCGGAGCTGCGGACCCCGGCCACCTATCTGAATTTCCTGATCCTGAACGGGGCCGTACTGGTCCCCGTGTTCCGGGACAAGCGCGATGATTGGACCCTGCAAGCCTTCGCCGACCGCTTCCCCGGACGCCGCATCGAACCCATCGATTGCCGGGGACTGGTATTCGGCCAGGGCGCCATCCACTGCAGCAGCATGCAGGAGCCCGCCGGCGGCTGATTCCGTCCGACACGGAAACATGGAGGTTACCCCCGACTTCGGCCTTTTGCCCCGTGACCGCTCTTTCGCCCAATCCCTGCCCGCTTTCCTGCTTCCCTATCTGGCCTACGTGGCCCTGGCTTCGCTGCCCCACCGTTTCCTGCCGCCCGCCGCCGCCGAAGCCCTGCGTTTCGCCGTGGTCGGAAGCCTCATGTTGGCCTACCGCCGGGCTTATCGCCTGGGCCCGCCGCTCACCGTACGCCCGGCCTTGGCGGCTTTGGGGACGGCCCTCTGCGCCTTGGCCCTTTGGGCGATTCTTTACCGCCTTACCCTCGCCTTGCCTTTGCCCCTGTTCCGTTCCCAATTGGATTCGGCCGCCGCGACCGATCCGGGCCCTCTTTACGCCGCCTTCAGGGGCCTGAACTCGGTCCTCTTGGTGCCGTTCTTCGAAGAGCTTTTCTGCCGCGCTTTCTTAGGCGAACTCTTGGCGGGGATGCCTTCCCGGCCCGGTGGATTCCTGGCCCGCCTGGCTCTGCGTATGGACGAGCACCCCGGGCCCTTGTCCCGGCCCCCGGCGCAAGGCCGGGCCGCATGGGGCTGCGCGCTGGTGTTCACGCTGGGGCACGGGCTGGCGGCTTGGCCGGCCGCTTTCGCGTACTTCGCCCTCACCACCGTTTTATATCGCCAAACAAGATCCTTCCGGGCCTGCGTGGCGGTGCACGGATTGGCCAACCTCGGGATCGCGATCCTGGTGTCGCTAGCGCCCGGGATGCGATTCCTTTGGTATTAAGGCCTAGCCTTCGGCCTCGCCTCCGTTCACCTTCGCCTCGGTGCGCACCCAGATACCGGTCTTGCGCATCATGTCGTAGAAGGTAGGACGGGTAACGCCTACGGTACGCGCCGCCAGGGACACGTTGCCGTTGGCGCGCTGCAGGGCGTTGAGCAACAGGTTCTTCTCGAATTGGCGGCGGGCCTCCCGATAGCTTTGGGTGGCGTCGCCGGAACCGTCCAATTCCAGATCGGCGTCCTCGATCACGTTCCCTTCGGCCACGATGGAGGCGCGGTTGAGCCGATTCTGGAGTTCGCGCACGTTACCGGGCCACCCATGGGCCAGTAAGGCTTTCTCCGCGCGCGAGGACAGCCGCAGGCGCGGCCGCCCGAAACGGGCCCGGTTCTGCTCCAGGATCGCTTCGGCCAGGATGAGCACGTCGCGCCCGCGCTCCCGCAGGGGCGGCACGCGCACCTCGAACTCGCTCAGCCGGTAATAGAGATCGCTGCGCAGGGCCCCGTCATTGCCGGTCAAAATGGGCCGGTTGGTGGCGGCGATGACGCGCACGTCCAATACCCGCGATTTGCTTTCGCCGATGCGTTGCAGGCGCTTGTCCTGTAGGAAACGCAGCAGTTTCACCTGCAAGGCGGGCGGCATGTCGCCGATCTCGTCGAAGAACAAGGTGCCGCGGTGCGCGGTTTCGATGAGACCGGCCTTGTCCTCGTCCGCGCCGGAAAACGATCCCTTCACGTACCCGAAAAGCTCCGATTCCAGCAGCGTTTCCGGGATGGCCCCGCAATGGATGGGAACGAAGGGGTGGCGGGCGCGTTGGCCGCCCTCGTGGATGGCGCGAGCGCAGAGCTCTTTGCCCGTGCCGCTTTCGCCGGTAAGCAGGACGTTCACGTCGGTCTGGGCCAGGCGATGCAGGGTCGCGAACAAATTCCGCATGGGCTCGCTTTCGCCCAACATCGGTTTTTCGGCCGTCACCGGCGTCCAGGAAGGCTGCTCGTCGGGCACGCTTTCCAGGGAACGCATGCGGATGGCCCGGTCCAGCGCCGCTTCCAGCTTGCCGATGTCCACAGGCTTGGCGAGGAAATCGAAGGCTCCCCTCCGGATGGCCTCGCGGGCCAGGGCATCGTCCTCCTCCCCTATGATCACGATGACCTTGGCGGCCCGGTCGGCCGACAAGATCGCGTCAATCACCTCCAGGCCGCGATCCGCGCGGCCCTCCAATCCCAAGTCGAGGCAAACGATGGGCGATCCCCCCTCGGCGGCCAGTTCTTTGGCCGTCGCGAGGGAATCGGCTTCCAGTATCTCGAAATGCTCGCGTAGCGCCCACTTGAGCTGATCGCGCAAGCCGGCATCGTCTTCCACGAGGATGAGTCTAGTCATGGCCAAGGTATCATGCATTGTGCTCTCCTCCACATCCCCGGCGCTTCCGTTGGGGCGGAAGCCCCGGGAACCGGGCCGCGTGCGGCCCATGGTTAGGAGGGCGATATGCGGAACTCACCCTCGCTTGGCCGCTTGGATCTAATGGGATCCGGGCTTATCGGCTTCGGCGAAGGATGAATTCCGCATGGCGTCCTCATCGGTTAAGATAAATTTCCCGACTGCCGCAAGATCAGGTTGTTCCCGGATCCGGTCCCCGTTATACCCGCTTTCTTTCCGCTTTACGGAGAAGTCCGTCCTCGTGGAGGGGGCGTCGAGAATTTTATTTATCCCTACACGCTTACCGGTTTTACAAGCCTGGAGTTATTCCGATGAAACCTGCCTGGACCGTTATCTGCATGAAACGTCTGATTGATTTCCTGGCCGGATCGGCTGGCATGTTGATCATGGCCCTGGTCCATCCCATCCTAGCCCTGCTCATCAAACTGGAGTCGAAGGGACCTGTACTATATAGCCAGGAACGCGTGGGCATGAACCGCCGCTCGCGGGGCCCGGCGGGAATTCCCCCCGGCGGGATCGAGCGCCGGCAGTCCAACATCGGCGGGAAACCGTTCAAGATCTGGAAGTACCGGACCATGCGCCTCGACGCGGAAGCGGCGGGACCGCAATTGGCGAAAAAGGGGCTCGATCCGCGCGTGACCCGGGTCGGCAAATGGCTGCGCGCGCTCCACATCGACGAAATCCCGCAGTTCCTGAACGTGATCCGCGGGGAGATGAGCCTGATAGGCCCCCGCCCGGAACGCCCGCACTTCACGCGGCAATACACCGCCAACCTGCCCCATTACTCCGATCGCACCCGGCACATCCGCCCCGGGCTTACCGGCCTGTCGCAAGTCCTGCTCGGTTACGATGATTCCCTCGAAAGCGTGGTGCGCAAGACCCATTTCGACATGTCCTATCGCGCTTCCTTTTGCAGCCTCGCCTCTTGGATCAAGATGGAGGCCTGGATCGTGTGGTACACAATTACCTATCTGTTGCAGAAGCCCCAATTCGAAGGCGAGACCCGCGAGCTGGCCGTGCTCAAACGCGCCAAGCAATTGCCCTTCCAGGGCCGCGCGCAATCCCCGGTCCCGGCCCGGACCCGCGTCGCCATCACCTTCGGCAGGGAAGCCCGGCCGGTGGTTTTGGCCGGCTCCAACCCCGCCGAACTCGCCGCCCGCTTCGATGCCCTGGAGTTCGAAGGTCGCCCCGCGCCCGAGGTCATCGTGCATGCCAAGCCGCACTTCGATCTCGAGGACGTGGGATTCCTGGTGGGATTGGCCCATAAGGTGAAGCATTATGGCGGCCGGCTTGAGCTGCGCAACGCCCCGCCGGCGGCCCGCAAGATCTTGCGGGAGATGCGCATGGATTCCGTGCTCAACGTGCAGCATGCGTATCAAGGCGTCCGCAACTTCCTCACGGTGGACGTCGAGTGCTGGTTCCATGCCTATAATATGCGGGCGGTCGCGCCCAAGTGCGCCTGGCATACCCTCCCCTCCGGCATCGAACGGAACATGGAGAGGCTGCTCGACCTGCTGCGCGCCCACGAGGTCAAGGCCACCTTCTTCGTGCTGGGCTGGGTGGCCGATCGGCATCCGGAGGTGGTGCGCATGATCGATCGCGAGGGGCATGAGATAGGCACCCACGGTTACCATCATGATCTGATCACGGAGATGACCCCTGCCGAATTCGAGGACGATTTGCTCCGCTCCCTGGAAGCGATCTCGCGGAACGCCTCGCAACGCATCCGAGGCCATCGCGCCTCCAACTTCAGCGTGGTTTCCTCCACCCTGTGGGCGCTGGAAATCCTGGCCCGCCACGGCATGCAATACGATTCCAGCATCTTCCCCATCACCCGCAAGCGCTACGGGATAGGCGATTGGCCCAATCGCCATCCGCATACCCTGAAGCTGGCCGGCGGCCGTTCGCTGGTCGAATTGCCCATGTCCACCATGCAAGTGGCGGGCCGGCGCATGGCCGTCGCCGGCGGCGGGTACCTGCGCCTCTATCCTTCCCAGGTGACCGAACGCTTCATCGCCCAACAGAACCTGCGCGGCCTGCCCGCCATGGTTTATCTGCATCCCTGGGAGCTCGACGCGGAACAGACCCGGCGCAATCTGGGGATGATGGAGAGCTTCCAGCATTACGTCAATCTCGACACCACGGAATGGAAGCTGAACCGGCTGCTGCAGCGCTTCGCCTTCGGCCCGGTGTCGGAGACGCTCAAGTTGCCGCGTTTGCAGGCCATGCTGCGCCGTAACCCGGTCACCGTCCCCGAGCAATCGCCCGATTCCGGCCACCGGATCTCGGCGCCTTTCGCCCATCGCCCCGAGGTCCTCGCCGAAGCGATGACGACGGCCCAGGCGGCCCCGTTGTCCAAGGTCACCTGGCCACTCCAGATCGGCCCGACGGTCGATTGGACCCCCGTCCGCCGTATGGAAGAGGCGCAAGCCAGCGGGAACGGGAGCCAGAATCCCAACCGCGAAACCCCGAGAGGGATCGAAAACCCGAAAGGATTTTCGAGCGAAACCCCGGGGGAAGCGCGTCTGTTAGAGGACCTGGAGACGGTGCCGCAAGAGGTATAGAGACCCTAACGGAATGGCCGCTCGGCTACGGCCGGCGGCTCAAGTGCAGGCCGCCGACGATTCCAGGCGCAGGCAAACCTTCTCCATCATCCGGTTGAGGTCCGGCGCCCCCGCCAGCCCCGCCCGCAACGCATCCGCGTCCTGCACGTAACGCCCGCGTTCCGTCCCCGCGATGGATAGCTCGCTTCCGCACTCCCGCATCAGGGCCGCCTGCGAAGCCGCCGTCACTTCGGGATGGAATTGCAGCCCCAAGGCGCGCTCGCCCCAGAGAAAACCCTGGTTGGCGCAGGCGGAAGAGGACCCGAGAGGCACGGCGCCGGCGGGAATGCCGAAGGTATCCCCATGCCAATGGAAGGGCGTGAACCGCTCCGGGAAAACGCGGCCCAACCAAGTCGTCTTGGCCGCCTCGGACAGGCCGACCGGGAACCAGCCGATTTCCTTGGACGCATTGGGCTTCACTTCGGCGCCGAGCACGTGGGCCATGAGCTGCGCCCCCAGGCAGATGCCCAGCACCGCGGCGCCGCGATCCAGTCCCGCGCGTAGGGCGGCTTTCTCCGCCTTCAGCCAGGGGAACTCGGCCTCGTCGTGGACGCCCATGTGGCCGCCCATCACGATGATCCAATCGGCATCCGGGCCGGCGGGGATCTCTCCCGCGAAGAGGCGCACGTGGGCAAGCCTATGGCCGCGCCCGGCGAACCACGGCTCCATGCTTCCGAGGCCTTCGAAAGGGACGTGCTGGAAAACCTGAACGCTTAACGGGCGGGGGGCGGGCATGGTAACCTCCAAGTTACGGGGCGGGAAAGGACAGGGCGGCCGGACGACCGGACTCCGGTCGTCCGGATCAAATCAAATCGGCCGCGCGGCTTTCTTGAGGGACCAGTCCCGCAAAATCTCTTCGAGATCGTCCCTACCTATATGACCGCGCTGGAACTCGGATTCGGCGGCCAGTACGCCTTGGGCGAAAACCAATTCGCGCAGGTAGCCGTTCAGATGATAGCGACGATCCCGGCCCCGGCGGGCCGCGAGATCGCGCAATTCCCGCTGCATTACCGCTTGGCTGGAAAGGAGCGCCTTCAGGCTTTGCGGGCTGATCTGCTCCAGTACCGCGCCGTTGTTGAGCAACTCCCCCAATTCCTGGGGGCTGGCCGACACCGGTTTCATGCCGCCGGACCGGGCCTCCGTCCCGCTATCCTGAACGGTTTTCCCGTCTGCGCCGGCATGGGCGCCCGCGATGTCGGCATCGAAAAGGCTATCGAACTTGAACTGGGACAAATGAACCTGCGCGCCGTCCGCGGTCAGCGCGTCCTTGGCCATATCCATCAAGGTGGCCGCGCGGGCCATGCGGTCCTGGCGCTCCTCGGAGCGCGAGAACTCGAGGGCCCCGTATACTCCCAGGAAACACGCGCACAAAGTGAGGAGCATTCCCGAAAAAGCCGGGTTGCGGGCGTAGAACACCCTAGCGGACGGATGGAAGGTGGCCGCTGCCAAGACGATGAAGAGCAAGATGGCGGATCCGAAAGCCATGGAGGATACCCTGGCTTAATGTAGCTATTCCCTTTTCCCGCCGATCTGCGGGCGACCAGGCCCGGGGAATGTATTTTTGGGGGGTAATCCGCCCTAAAAGGAGTTTCCATGGCTATCCGTACGCTTGCCTTGGCCGCCTTGCTTGGAGCTGCCGCCGCGGCGACCTCCGCGCGCGCCGAGGATCTCAACCTCAAGGAAAAACCGGACACGGTCCAAGCCTCCATCGCGCCCTACAGCCTGGGGCTGGGCGCGGGGGTCCTATCGTCCATCAACAATGAGCTTTCCGATCGCAGCGCCGCCTTCCTGAAGCTCTCCGTCATCCAATCGATCCAGTTCACCGACCACGTGGCCGCCGGCTTGGATCTCGATTGGCTGCTGCCGGGGCAGAATTGGGGCGGGGACTTGACCTTGGACTACCTGATGCTGACCGGAGCCATCAAGCCATTCGTCGGGATCGGGGGCGGCATCCGTTACTTCGACAAGGCCGGCCCATTCGGGGATAACATCGGCGCATCCGGCACCGTGCACGCCGGCTTGATCCTGGACGTCATGGACGAGATGCAATTGCGGATCCGCGTACCTTACCACGTGGTCGCCAATAAGGCCATGGACCAGGGCGTGGGCATCGACGTGGGATTCCTATTCTCCTCGCCGTTGCGCACCACCAAGGTAAAGAAGCTGAAATACTGATCCGACGGGCGCTCTCGCGCCCCCGGAATGGCCTCGAAGCGGAAGTCAGGATTTAAGGCGCATCGATATTCAGCTGAATATCCTTTTTGACCTCTCCCAACGATTTCCCGTTCTTCGACTTAATGACGTCCAGGACCCGTCCGTCCAACGAAATGATTTTCAATTCCCCGTCCGAAAAATTCGCGCCCGCGGAGGCCGGTTGCATCAGCAATTTGCTTCTGTCGATGGAAGTGGTGCCTTGGCGTGGCTCCCAAGCATTGTTGGCGAGCGAAAGATACGCCTTCGCGTAACGGGTCCCGAACTCCTGGAACCCGGCCGGGGTGAAATGCCAGGTGTCGCGGCCGTTCCCCACCAAACCGGAGGACGAAACGTAGGCGCTGTGTTGGTATTTGGCCGGGAACCCGTCCACCATCTTGTTGAAGGCGGTATTGTTCGGCGGAGGATTAGTGTTGTCCGAGCGCAATTCACCGACGATCACGGGGGTTGCGGCATCGAGGCTCAGGTCCTTTTTGATGTTATCGAAAACCGTCATCGCCATCGCATCCCATGCCACGCTGGAACCGGAACCGCTTTCGCCTTGATGCAGAAGGATGCCCTTGATCACGCCGACCTGCTGGGCCAGTTTGCAACGCGCGATCATCCAGGCATAAGCGTTCTTCCCGTTGGGAGGCCCGATGCCCGCATTGGGCCCGTCCGGGAGGAAAACGTTCAAGGCGACCCCGGCCAAGGCGCAAGGGATGAGCCCGATGGTGATGTCGGAGCGGACCGAATCCAACAGGGTCTTGGCGAAAAAATCCCCCGGGCAAATGCCTTCGCTGCAATCATGCAAAGGCGGAAAAGCCGTGTACCATTTGTCCGTCGTCCGGCCTAAGGGAAATTGGCATTCCGGGCTTTTGCCGGAGCAATTCATATAGGCCATGACCTTCACCCGCGAAGTGGTATCGCATTCCTTGGCGACGACCGGGCTGGTGGCCCCGCCCCCCGTCATGTTCGATTGCCCGAAAAGCAGGAAGATGTGGTAGTTCGGATCCGGGGCGGCGGAAATTTTCCCGATCAGTAAAGAGGCCGCGAAAGCCGAACAAATAAAAATCCATCGCGATTTCATAACGTATTTCCGTTCTGTATTCGGCTTCGCCAGCTACCGGCCAGCCATCAGCGGTTAAAGTTCTCAGGCCCCACCCAACAGCCCCTAAATTACCCCCGACTTCCTAATGCCACAACAGGAGCATAGGCGATCGAGCCTGGTTTTCGGTTAATAAATCCCCCTGACCGGCGTTTTCAGGTTAATCCGGTCACTACCCTAGTCCCGCCATCCCGTTCTTCCCTTCCACCCGCATCCACGTTTGAGGAAGCCCCACTTGTGGTTCCCGCCCGGTCCTGCTACCTATTGTCGCTACCTATTTCGAAACGGAGGGATACCTGATGAAGCATTCCATAGCCACTTTCGCCATCCTTTGCCTGGCCGCCTCGCTGCGCGCCGGGGACATGAATCACGAACACATGGCTCCGCCCAAGGGTTCGGCCGAGCTCGAACGTTTGAAGTCCCTGGCCGGAACCTGGGAAGGCATGACGGAAAAGGTCAAGGACCAGCCGACCGTCGTCACCTACGCCGTGACCGGAGGCGGAAGCGCGGTGGAAGAGAAGATCATGCCCGGCACCCCCATGGAGATGACCACCGTCTATTACGACGAGGGCGGCAAGATCCGGCTGACCCATTATTGCGCGTTGGGAAACCATCCCTCCATGAAGCTGGACAAGACCGAAGGGAACAAGATGGAGTTCTCCCTCGTGGACGGGACCATCGGTAGCCCTGCCGAGATGCACATGCATGCCCTGGCGCTCTCGATGCCCGATAAGGACCACCTGGTCGCGGATTGGACGATGTTCGACAAGGGCGCCAAGAAGGACGTGAAGACGTTCAACCTCACGCGCAAGAAGGCGTAAACGTTCCGTGCGGCTTCGCGGGGGCGAAGCCGCTTACCGAATAAGGATGGTATCGCAGATCGCCTGGTACGCTACTTCATGTCGGCGCAGAGCAACGGCTTCTGCTGCTTCAGCCACACTCCCGCCCGCTCCTTGACATCCTTGGCGGCCGCCTCGGGCTTGGTATAGTAATACTGCCGGTTGGAACGGCCCGCGTAGGTATCCCCGTCGGAGGGATTGGAAACGAACTCCTTGGATTCGGGCAACCGCTTCTCCACTTCCCGCATGGTGGGCTCCTTGCCTTCCACCGATTTGGTGGCTACGATCAGCAGATCCTTTTTATAGACCTGGTAATTGATGACCAGATGGGCGGTGTAGGTCTTGGCCCAATCGTTCTTGTTGGGATCGCCGTTGATCTCCTTGAGGTAGCGCGAGTCCGAGGTGACCTCGGGTTCGATAGCCTCGGCTGAGGGCAGGGCGACGATGCACTCTTTCACGGCTTCGCGGCTGATCTCGGAGCTGCCGTCGGCGGTGCCGGTCGCGTTGATCAAGGTGACCGTTTTGCGCTCGACCTTATCGTGCGTCGCTTCGGCGGAGACGGCGAAATCGACGGCCAGGGTGACCCCTAATAAGATGGCGAGATGGCGATTCATTTTTTACTCCTCGGAATGCCGCCGGGGGCGCGGGCGTCGCGGCCTCCGCAAGACGGCCGTCGGATGAAAGTATAATTTTGCCGGCCCGCGGCCATTTAAGTAAACTATATGGCGCGTAAATCAGGAGGCTACATGTCCCGCATGCTCAAATCCGTCTTGGCCGCGGCCCTGCTCACGACGGGTTGCGCCACCAAGGTCACCCGCGTTTCCCACGATTCCACCATCGATCTCACCGGCAAGTGGAACGATACCGATTCCCGCCTCACGGCCGAAGAGATGGTGAAGGACTGCCTGAACGGATCCTGGTACAACAAGTTCGCAGCCAACAAGACCACCCCGACCGTGGTGGTGGGCGAGATCCGCAACAAGAGCCACGAGCATATCAGCACCGAGACTTTCATCAACGACATGCAGCGCGCCTTGATCAACTCGGGCAAGGTGGACTTCGTGGCCAACAAGACCGAACGCGGGCAGATCCGCGACGAGAAGTCCGACCAGGCCTCCAACGCCTCGGTGCAGACCCGGCAATCGGCGGGCGAGGAAAGCGGGGCCCAGCTCATGATGATCGGCGAACTCAATTCCATCGTGGACCAGGAAGGCGGAAAGGCCGTGGTCTTCTACCAGGTGAACCTGGAGCTGGTGGAAATCGAAAGCCATAAGAAGCTTTGGATCGGCGACAAGAAGATCAAGAAGTTCGTCGAGCGCAGCGAGACCAAGTTCTGAGACTGGCCGACAGGGCCCGGAATGGGACGGGGTCTTCGCCGCGCGCTGGTGCGGATCGTCCCGCCTTCCGTTTGGCCAATCCTCTCGCCGCCGCCCTCATGCTGGCGGCCCTCCTTTTCCAAGGCTGCGCCGACAAAAGCCTGCTCCGCTTCCAGAAGATCGCCGACGCCGCCGGCCGCGACGAGTACGCCAAGGCCGCCGCGGAAGTGGTTAAGAACAAAAGCCTGTACGGAAGCAACAACGCCCTCCTCTATCACATGGATCTGGGGGTGCTCTACCATTACGCCGGCCAATACGATTCCAGCATCGCGGAACTTTCCAAGGCCGTGGCCGTGCAGGAAGATCTCTTCGCCAAGAGCGTAAGCAACGAGGCCTTCGCCCTGGTCACCAACGACAACTCCCGGCCTTACCGGGGAAAGCCCCACGAAATCGTGCTCTTGCATCAGTTCCTGGCCTTCGATTACCTGGCGCTGGGGAAATTCGACGATGCCTTGGTGGAAGCCCGCCAGACCCAGCTCTACCTGGACGAACTCAAGCGCAAAGCGGGCCCTACGGGCAAAGGCTACGTAGACGACGGCATGTTCCGGTACCTATCGGCCCTGGCCTACCAGGCCGCGGGCCAGAAGGACGACGCCGCCATCTCCATGTACCAATCCGTCAAGGCCTACCGTAACGGGCCCGTTACCCTGCCCACCTCGGTCGCCCGCGGGGCCTATGCCTTCCTGAAGGCCCAGGATCGCGAAAACGACATCCAGGAACTGAAACTGGAGGGCACGCCTCCTCCGCAGGCGGGCGGCTCCATCGCCCCGGCCGACGTAGGCGGATCGGAAATCGTCGTGGTAGGGGAAGCCGGCCGCGCCCCGGCCCTGGATCAGAGCGTCTACTGGGGCACGTACGCCCGGGACGGCCTGCTGGTTCTCCACTACCATGACGCTAAAGGCAACGAGGTTACCCAAGCCCTGCCTGCCCCCGGCCTTCCCGCCTCCGAATTGGCGAAGGTGGCGCGCGGACGGCGCAACCGTTCCGGCACCACCTTCCACGTCAAGTTCGCCCTGCCGGGGGTGAAGGATGTCAAATCGGGGACGAGTTTCTTCTCCGTGGCCGGCGAAGCCGCCCCGGCCCCGATCAAGACCGAACCTCTCACGGACCTGCGTCCCCTGATGGAGAGCTATCTGGAAGAGAATCACGCCGCCATGCTTACGCGCACCGTGATTCGTGTCGTGTTGCGCACCATCGCGGCGCAGGAGACCAAGGACGCCATCTCCGGGAGCAACCCCCTTCTCAACCTGCTCTTCAATGTCGGGACCGATGTGTTGGCCGATCAATTGGAACAGGCCGATACCCGCACCTGGTTCCTGCTCCCTCGCACTATCCAGGTGGCCCGCATCCCCGTCAAACCCGGCGTCCACTCCCTCACCATCCAGGCCCATGACGCCAACGGCAATCCCCTCGCCACGCATCTATTCGACAATGTCGAGGTGAAGCCGGGCGAGAAGAAATTCCTCTTCTTCGCTTCCCTGAAATAGCCGAGGCCGTCGTTCAGAACAAGGCGCGCAAGACCGAGCGCGCCCCGGCCCGGATGTAGTAGAGACCCTTGGGCAGGCCGGCAGGCACTTCATATTTCCCCGCCGATAAGCGGCGCAAGGCCACCTGGCGCCCGTCTAGGGAAACCAGGGTCACTTCCCGGTTACCCCTGTAACCGTCGAGGCCGCTTCCGCCGTCATCCGGAACGAGGGTCAGGAACCGCCCTCGCAAGCGGATGGATTCCCCGGCGGACAAGCGCTTTGACCGGCCCACGGCCGTGGTAGAACCTCCCATCTCCCTCACCCACCTCTCCAGCAAGGCTACGGCGGGATTATTGACCTCGAAGGTGGCCAAGGGGGGCATTTGCATATAAATCAAATCGTAATCGCCCGGAGTGGTGTTGCGCGATTTCTCCCGAAATATTAAAACCGATTTTTCCGGATAGCCTGGAACGATCAGGGCGGGCACTATGGGCTCCGAATCCCCGTGGGTGACGTTGGCCGCATCGTTCGGCTTATAGTAGAGCGGGGGAACGGTATCCAGGCCAAAGCCCCAACCAGTTGCGCGGTTACGGAATTCCATGGCAGCCTGCATATCGTGGAAATCAAAATTATCCATCACGCCCATGGCGGCGCCTGCGCTAATACCACGGCGCCCATGGCAACCCGAGCAGTTGGCGGCGATGTAAGAGCGCGCCCGCAGGTCTACGCTGGCGCCGCTATCCTCGATGCCCCTCCAATGCGGGGAATCGTTCCAGGCGGCCGGCTTGCTACCCGCGAGTATCCCTTTGGAAAAAAACCAATCTAATTGGTTCAAGCCGGCGCTGTCCGGGGCGGGCCGATTGAGTTGGGCCGTGAAAAACCCCAGGACGCTCCGCTCATGGACCGTATCGGCCGTATTGGTCCGATGGCAGACCCAGCATTGGTAGATGGTCGGGAAATGCCACTTCTTGATGGCGCGCGACTTCCCGGACCCAGTTCCATTGGGCCAAACGGGTATGCTGTCATCCTTGCCGTGGATCAAATCGACGCGATCGGCGTCTTGCTGGTTCTTGCGCCATTTGTAGCTTACGCCATGCCAACCACCTATGGAGTTCGGATCGAGGGAATCGATTTTGTTGAAGAGCACCCGGGTTTCCCAGAGCACGCGGCTGCTGGAATCCCCGGGGATGGTATCAATGGATAATTCCTCCACGAATACGGCGCTGTCGGGATAGCCCCAATAATCGTCCTTCTCGGTGAAGGCGATGTGGCGGCCGGTTTTGAGGATCACCCAGTGGCGTTTCCTGGCGCCATCGCTCCATTGCGGGACATTGACTTCATAACGAAGGGCCTGGGGGATGAGCGCGGCATTTTTGCCCGGCGTAACCGCATACAGCCCCAAGGCGGATAAGGTTTTGGGGATGGCGGCCGTATCCCTCGTGTCCCAGTACCGGAAGCCCGAAGGCGCTGGGGCCGCCGGGACCGCGGCGCGGGCGATGAGGGCGGAGAAAGCCGCCAACATCGCCAGCACGATTAGGAAGGAGCGCGGATTGGATTCACGAACCGGCATATCGGGCTCCTTGGCCTTGGGTTTGAGACGGGGCGCTGCGCGGATGCCTGGCTTCAATTTATGTACGGAAGCCGATTCGATGGGGCGACCGGAAAAAACTTTCGTTTTCCCGGGGAGGACGAAATGGGCCTTCAACGACCGGGCGAACGAAAGGAAACCCGAAAACCTGGTCTTACCAATAAAAAAGGCCCCGCCATGCCGCGGGGCCTTTGACAATCTGAAAGTCCCTGTTCTTAGAACAGGTAGCGGGTGAAGTTCTGCTCGCCCACGCGGATGATGTAGACGCCCTTGGGCAGGCCCGACGGCAAGGCGAAGACATTGCGGCTGACCGCCTTCAAATCGAAGGTGCGACCGTTGATCCCCGTAAGCTTAACCGAAAGCTTGGAGGTCGCGGCGAAGTCCGCCGGGAGAATCACCAAGCCGCCGCGGATGACCGGGCTCTTCAACTGGGAGCGGACGGATGCGCCGTGTACTATTCCGACGTTGCCGGTCCCGTCTACAGGGAGGGGCACCATTTCCGTCACCCACCGCTCCAGAAGCGTGACAGCCGGGACATTGACCTCGAAAGTGGCCAAGGGAGGCATCTGCTCGTGGATGACGTTGTAGCCATCGGAGCTGGTATCGGGCAAGGTATTCCGAGACTTCTGGCGGAAAATCAGGACGGACTTGTTCGGATATCCCGGCACGACCAGAGCGGGCAAGATCGGCACCGAATCCCCATGAGTGATGTTCGCCGCATCGGTCTTCTTATAAAAGAGCGGCTGGAGGGTATCCAGGTTCCAACCCCAACCGGTTACGCGGTCGCGGAACTCCATCTGGACTTGCATTTGGAAGAAGTCGTAGTTCAGCTCTACGCCCTGGGTGGCGGAAGTGGCGATGCCGCGGCGGCCATGGCAGCCCGAGCAGTTGGCGCCGATGTAGGAACGGGCGCGCAAGTCCACGCTGGCGGTGCTGTCCTCGATGCCGCGCCAATGGGGCGTGGTCGCCGCGTCCCAATTCGACTTGGTCCCGGCGAGGATTTTCTTCTGGAAGAAATATTCGAGCTGATTGATGCCGGCGACATCCGGGTGGGGGCGGTTCAACTGCGCGGCGAAAAAGCCAAGCACGGCGCGGCCGTGGGTGGAATCGGTCATACCCGAACGATGGCAGGTCTGGCATTGGTAGATGGTCGGGAAGTGCCACTTCTTCATGATCGAGGTCTTGCCGACCCCGGTGCCATTGGGCCATACGCGGATGGCGGTGTCCAACCCGTGGGCCGTGTCCACGAGATCGGCATCGAGCTGGTTCTTGCGCCACACGTAGCTGTAGCCGTACCAGTGGTCGGAAACGCTTTTGTCGATGGTGTCCTTGATGTTCAACAGGACGCGGGTTTCCCACAGTACGCGGCTGTTGGTGTCCAGGCCGTTGGTATCGATGGCGAATTGCTTGATGAATACGGCGCTGTCGGGATAGGCCCAATAATCGTTTTGCTCTTCGTACTTGATGGAGCCGCCGTTATTGGCCCGATTGCGGTTCTTAAGCATGACCCAACGGGACTTATGCGCGTCATCGCTCCATAGCGCGCTGTTGACTTCGAAATGGAAAAGGTTGGTGTCCAATATCTTGGCCCGGATAGGCATGGCCGTGATGTTCTGGTAGATCCCCAACTCCGTCAGCGTCTTGGGAGGGGGGTTGTTCAGGGTGGGATTCCAATACTTGAAAGCCGCCGATGCCAACATCGGCATCCCCAAGATCAGCAATGATTTTTTCAATAATCCGGACTTAACCATGATAAACGACCCCCTAATGCCACGACGCGAACGCCTGGCGCGGTAGACATGTAACCCTTGGCCTAGATTTAATCAATATCGGACGGAAAATCTGGAAGTTTCTTGAGGAAAAAATGGCGGAGAAGCGGCCTAGGATTTTATTCTCCTCTAACCGGAAGCGCTTGTAAATCGGCGATTTAGGAGAATTTCCAAGAGAGGATTTTTCGCCTTCCGAGCAATCAGCCATTGGTTCTCCTCCCCCCCTCTAAATGGCCCCCGATTTGAGGGCATTTCCACGCATCCTGTCGAGATCATACCCTCGCCTGGGAGCGAAGGGAGGAGGGCGGCGGGAAATGCCGCTCCCCGATGGAGAGCGACGGTAGAAGAATCAGAAACCGGGGCGGACGATACGCTGCACGAACCAAAAGAGGCCGACGGCGGCGATCAAGGCGCTAACCGGCACCACCACGCGCTTGAAGTACCAGGGTTTCTTCCACATCCAGCCCGTGAGGGCCGCCGCCATGGCGACCACGGCGAGCTGACCGCCTTCTACCCCCAGGTTGAAGCTGACCAGCACCTTGAGGAACTGGTTCGCGGGCAGGCCCAGGCTCTTGAGCACCCCCGCGAAGCCGAGGCCGTGGATGAGCCCGAAGCCGAAAACGATGAGGAAGCGGGAAGGGCGCAGTTTGCGGTAGAAGATGTTTTCGATGGCCACCACCGCGATCGACAAGGCGATAAGCGGCTCCACGATGCGGGAGGAGAGGGAAAAGACCCCGAACAAGGAAAGCCCCAGGGTGATGGAATGCGCGATGGTGAATGCGGTGATCTGAACGAATAGGGGACGGAAGTAGGTGGCGAAGAAGAAGAGCCCCAGCACGAATAGGATATGGTCCAAGCCTTCGGGAAGGATATGCGTGAACCCCAGCCATAGGAAGCGGCCCACCACCGATTCCTGGGGTTGGGCTTGGGGCGGAGCCGCTTGGCCAGGGGCGGGAGCAGGCTGTCGGGCCGCCGCCAGCATGGCTTCCAGGGAATCCTTTTCGAGGGACATGGAGAAGCGATCATCCAGTCCGAGGAACTTGCGCCGGATTTCCGTTCCCTGGTAGAAGATGCGCAAATGGCATAAGGGCTGGATCTCGAACTCGGCGAACAGCTTGCTGTCGATATCCAGCTTTTTCGCTCCGGGGGGAATGGGATAGCGCAAGCGGAAGGCGACCGTAGTATCCATGTAGTCGGCGCTATCCATGTAGCGGGTGGAATATCCCGACCTCTTGCGGAACTCAAACAACCCCACGGGCGCGGCATGCCCGTCGACCTTGAAATCAAAGCGGGCTTCCAAGTAGTAGGCGAGCTTATCGCCGATCTCCTGCAATTTCGCCGGGGTGGCGCCCCAATAGTTGCCGGCTTGGGTGACCGACAAGATATCGTCCGGCTTCACCTGGATGCCCGCCTCAGCGCTATCGCCCTTGAGCGTGATATCGATCAGGGACGCGCCGTTGGGATGGGCCGACGCCGGCAGCGCGCCCAGGCAAACGGCGATCAGTAAACTGGCTAGGTAACGCATGCGGGTCAAATTAGTAACTCGCTACTTGTCGAAGTACAGCAGGCTGCCAGGCTCTATGCCAAGACGGAAGCGGTCCCCGGCCTTGGCCCGCAAGGAAGCCGGAGCGGTAGCGCGCAGGATCAATCCCTGCAACTCCAGGACCAAGGCCAGATGGGGCCCAAGATGCTCGACCACGGAGGCGGTAGCGGGACCGGCCGGGTCGGCCGAGATCCTCCAGCTCTCCGGGCGAATGCCGACGCGCTTGCCGCCTTGCAACGGAAGCCCCAGAGCGGCGGCCTCGTCGGGCGAAAAGAGGTTGATGGCGGGCCTGCCCAGCATGCGCGCCACGCGCGTCCCCGCCGGCTGCCGGTAGATTTCCTCCGGGGGGCCCATCTGCAGGGCCCGGCCCCGGTCCAGCGCCAGGATGCGATCGGCGAGGCCCATGGCTTCGGAATGCTCATGGGTCACGTAGATCATGGCGCAGCCCAGCGATCGCTGCAAGCGTCGGATCTCCATGATCATGCGCTCGCGCAACTTGGCGTCCAAGCTGGCCAAGGGTTCGTCGAGCAAGAAGAGCTTGGGGCGCCGCACCAGGGCCCGCCCCAGGGCCACGCGCTGTAGCTCGCCTCCCGAGAGCTGGCCCGGCCGGCGTTCCAGCTTGTCGGAAAGGGCCAGCATCGCCGCCGCCTGCGCTACGCGGGCTTCGATCTCCTGTCGCGGCAAAGCCAGGGTTTTTGCCTGCAAGGGAAAGGCCAGGTTCTCGCGCACGCTCATGCGCGGGTACAGGGAAAAATTCTGGAAGACCATGGCCATGTCGCGCCGGTGCGGCGGTAGCCCGGAAAGATCCAAGGGTCCTTGCGGGCCTATCTCGAAGACGCGCCCCGCGGAAGGTTTCTGAAGGCCCGCCAAGGTGCGCAGCAAGGTGGTCTTGCCGGCGCCCGATCCCCCCAGCACCACCAGCAATTCGCCCGGTTCGATCCGGAAGGAAACCCCGGACAATGCGGGCTTGCCGACGAAGTCGACGGAGAGCCCTTCTACCGCGTAGCCGGGCATGCCGCCTCCAAGGTAAGCCAGGGTAGGGCCGCTCCCGTGGGGCCGCCGAACCAGCGGCAGCCGCCGGGCAGGAAGGAAACCCGCACGGTTTCCCCTTCCCCGAAGCGGATGCCCGCGGGCAGCCAGGCCTTCAGGAACCCAGCGCCGGCGCGCAGGGTCAGCAGATTGTAAGCGCCCAGGGGCTGGGTCCGCTCCACCTGGCAGGGCGCGCCGGATTCCGTGAGCACGACGTTCTCGGGACGCACGCCCAGCCACAACGCCCCCGTTTCCGCCATACCGGGCTCGCTGCCATCGGAAAGGCGCAGGGCCAGATCGATCCCTTCCGGCGCGGCCCAATCGCCCTCGCGCCGCGCGCGCATCAGGTTCATGCCCGGCGAACCCAGAAAATCGGCCACGTAAAGATCGGCCGGATGATCGTAAAGGGCGCGCGGCGATCCCGTTTGGACCACGCGGCCCTCGCGCAGGATGGAGATGCGGTCGGCCAAGCCCATGGCTTCTTCCTGATCATGGGTCACGAACACCGTGGTCGCGCCGCTCTGGTTGTGTATGGCCCGCAAGGTCGCGCGCATCTCGGCCCTGAGGCCGCCGTCCAAGGTCCCCAGCGGTTCGTCCATCAGGAAGGCCTGCGGCCGCCGCACCAGCGCCCGCGCCAGGCCCACCCGCTGCTGATCGGACCCGGAAAGCCGTTCGGGATGGAGGGACGCGAAGCCTTCCACGCCCATACGACGGAGCATATCGAAGGCTTGGCGCTTGGCCTCGGTCGCGGGCAATCCCTGGGCCCGCAAGGTGAAGGCGACGTTGTCGAGGACGGTCAGATGGGGATACAGCGAAAACAGTTGGAACACGAAGGCGACGTCGCGGGCGCCCGGCCTTAAGGAGGTCGCGTCCCTCCCGTTCAGGAAGACCTTGCCTTGCGTGGGCGAATCCAGCCCCGCCATCATGCGTAGGGTGGTGGTTTTGCCGCAGCCGCTCGGCCCCAACAATACCAGGAACTCGCCCTTGGGTACTTCCAGATCGAGCGGATAGACGGCGATCACATCGCCGAATTTCTTGGCTACTCCTTCCAGGCGAATGCGGGCATGCGCGCTCACGCGGGGCCCCCGTCGGCCGCAGGCCCGCCCTTTTCGATAGAGGCCTGTGCCGCCTGCGCGATGCGGGCCAGTTCGCGCTCCTTGGCGGCGCGGTCGCCGGAAAGCCACCCCGCCGCGTTGTAGCCGATCAAGGCGATCAAGGTGAAGGGGAATCCGGCGGCGAAGAGCGCATGCGACCACGGTTGCACGATAAGCCCTAAGCCCAGCCCCATGGCGGCCAGGGAAGCGCGTTGCAGGGTGAGTTCCTTGCGCATGCTAACCCTTCACCGCGCCGAAGGTGGCGCCCCGGACCAAGTGCTTACGCATCATCAGGCCGAAGAAAACGATGGGTACCAGGAACAAGGTGGCGGCGGCCGCCAGCGGGCCCCAGGGCACCGTTCCGGTATCGCCGGTGAGGGAATGGATGCGCACGGGCATGGTGACCGCGTCGGTGCTGGTCAAGGTGAGGGCGAAGGCGTATTCGTTCCAGGCCGAGATGAGGGAGAAAACCGCGGTGGCGGCAAGCCCCGGGGCCGCCTGGGGCAGGACCACGCGCAGCAAGGCTTCCAGGCGCGTGTGGCCGTCGAGCATGGCCGCTTCCTCGTAGGCCGCCGGGATCTCATCGATGAAGGCCTTCATCATCCAGGTGGTGAAGGAGAGGTTGAAGCAGGTGTAGAGAAGGATCAGCCCGAAGCGCGTATCGAGTATCCCCAGGCGGCTATACATGAAGCTGATGGGCACGGCCACCGCGAGGGGCGGGAGCATGCGCGTGGCGAGGACGAAAAAAAGCGCGTCCCGGCCGCCGCGGAAAGGGAAGCGGCTGAACCCGTAACCGGCCAGCGACCCCGCCGCCACGGAGAGCACGGTGCTGCATACGGATACGAAAACGGAATTGAAGAAATAAAGCAGGGTCCCGCCATCGGCCAGCACGCGGCGGAAATTCAACAAGGTGAAACGGAACCAGTAGGAATCCTCGGGGGCGGAGGCTCCCGGCAGGAAGCGCGGCGGCAAGGCGGCGGCATCGGTGGGCAGCTTGAAGGCCGTAAGCACCAAGTAGACGATCGGCGCCAGGCTGATCAAGGCGTAGGCCGCCAGCAGGGCCGCCTTCAACGGCGCCCAGGCCCCGCCTTCGCTCTGGAAGGCGCCGCCCTCGGTCCGGGAAGCGCGGCTCATGCGCCCCTCCCCGTGAACCCGCTCGCGCCCCGCCGCGCGCGCACGTGATCGAGGTAACGCAAGACCAGGCTGGCCAGGGCCAGCGAAGCGATCAAGAGCAGATAGGCGAGGGCGGCCGGTTCGCCAAGGGAACGGCTGCCGCCGAAACCGCGCGCATGCAACAGCACGCTCACGAAGGTGGTCGGCTGCCCTTCCAGGTTCCCGTTCAAGACCATGGCGGTATCGAACAGGCGGAAGCCGTCCATGGCGCGGAAGACCACGCCCAGGATCACCATGGGCGCGGCCAAGGGAAGGGTGATATGCCGGAAGCGGAACCAGTTCCCGGCGCGATCCACTTCGGCGGCTTCGTAGAGGGTCTTGGGGATGGCGTTAAGCCCGGCCAGGGAGAGCAGCATCATGAAGGGCGTCCACATCCACACCTCGGCGATGACGACCGCCCAGAAGGAGAGCGGGCGAGATCCATCCCACGCCAGGCGCGCGTCCAGCAGCCAATCGACCACTCCGTAATCGACGTTGAAGAGGTAACGCCAGAATGACCCCATCACCGCCGGGGACAGCATCATAGGGATGAGGAGGATGGCGGTGAACAGGCCCCGGCCCTTGAAGGCCCGCCTCAGCAGCAAGGCCACGCAGAAGCCCAGTATCGTCTCCAGGCCTACGGTGACGGCGACCATGGCCCCGGTGCGGGAGAAGGCGCGCCACACCTCCTGGCGCGGGCTGTCGAGCAGGCCCCCGTAATTGGCGAGGCCGGTGAAGATAGGTTTGGTATCGATGATGGGATTGAAGTCGGTGAAGCTCAGGGCGAAGGAGGCCAGCAGCGGGAATACGTTGAAGAGGATGAGAAGGCCGAGGGCGGGCATGACGCAAAGGTTGCGCACCGCCCGATCCGAAAGGGCCCGCACCGCGCTCATCGGCCCGGCCTCCGCTTGGCCAGGATGGCTTCCTGCTCGGCCTGCACTTGCCTCACGGCCGTCTCCGCATCGGCGCCGTCCTGGGATACCGCGCAGAACTCGCGCTGGCAGGTCTTCAGGAGATCGTCGTACTCGGGGACGGACCAGAAATCGCGCATCAGCTGGAAGGCTTCCTCGAAGAGCGGATTGTAGGGCGCCGCCTTGCGGAAAGTTTCCCCGGACAGCACCGTCTTGTCCGAAGTGAATCCGCCCTTGGCGGCCCAATCGGCCTGGGTCGCGCTTTGCGAGAACCATTTCAGGAATTCCTTGGCGCGGTCCTGCCGTTCGGGGGAGATATGCGCGTTGATGCTCATCCCCTGCCCGCCCAAGGCGGCCGCGCGGCGGAAGGTCCCGTCGGCGCCTTGGTGCCCGGGCGAATTGAAGAATCCGGTTTTGTCGTAGTAATCGGGATTCTCGCCGGGATTGGTGAAGGCGGGGAAAAAGGCCATGAAGTTGCAGGCCATGGCCGCGCGGCCGGAGATGTATTCCGCCGCCACCTCCCCGTAGCCCATGTTCCGTCCGCCCGCGGAAGAGGAGGACAAGAGATCGGTATAGAACTTCAGGGCCTCCACGGTGGCCGGGGAGCCGATGGTCACCTTCTCCGCGGCGTAATCGCCGAACTCGCCGCCGAAGGACCATAGCACCGGCTCGAAGCCCATGGTGGCCATGTCGTAATTGCGGGAGGTGGGCATCACCAGCCCGGCCATGCCCGGCACGGCCTGCTTGAAGTAGCGGGCGATCAGGCGCAATTGCTCCCAGGTCGCCGGCGGCGCCAGGGGAAACGCCGGCGTTACCTTCTCCTTGGCCAGGAAGGCGGCGAAGCCGGATTTATGGGCGGGATCCTGGAAAAGATCCTTGCGGTAGATCCAGGCCATGACGTCGGCTTCGCAGGGGACCGCATAGTAACGGGCGGAGCCCTTGGGGTATTCGCAGTACCATTTCATCGCCGCCGGCTCCAGGCGATCGGTGGCGATATTCCCCTTGATCCAATCCGTGAGTTCGACGTAATGGCCGCCCACCGCGCCCAGCCCCAGCCATTGGCTGTCCCCGATGATGATGTCGTAATGATCATCGCGGTTGCGGAACTCCGCGAACACGGCGTCGCCGAAAGCGCCGTCCCACGATTTCTGGATCACTTGGACGCGCACCCCGGTCTTAGCCTGGTATTCCCGGCCCAGCTCCGCCAGCGCGTCGGAAGGATGCCATTCGGCCCAGAGGATGCGGATGGTCGGGACGGAATCGCGCCGCCCGCAGCCTGTCAGGGCCAGGACGGCGAACAGTGCCATCGCCAAGCAGGCGGCCGCGTTGGATCGGAACGATCCTCGGAGAGGAATGGATTCAAGCCTGCCCATGGGGCTCCATAATATAACCCGTGAACGGATCCGTCCCGTCCGTCTTTTTCGGAACTTCGGAAAGCGGTGGCGGCGCAAGTCTTCCGGTGCCGGCCGGCTTTACAGCGCCCGCGTCAATACGCCATGAGAGCGCAGGAATTCTTCCGATGCGGCCATGGCCCGATGAGGCTCGTCCTTAAAGGGATACAGGTCGGGCGTGAAGTCGCCATGGTAGCCGATCTCCCGCAAGGCCCGGAAAACGGGCGCGAAATCGATATCGCCTTCGCCATAGAGCTTATGCGCGTGCACGCGGCCCCGGATGTCTTCCAAATGCAGGTTCCGCAACAGCGGCCCCAGGCGATGGATGCAGGCCGCGATATCCTCCCCCATCACCGCGCTATGCCCCACATCGAAGGTCGCGAAGACCTCGCCCGGGAAAGCGAGGCAGAGCGCGTCCAATTGCTCCACCGAACGGATCACGTGTTCGGGCTCCTGCTCGATGAGGAGCTTCAAGGCGGCGGGCTTGATCGCCACCAGTCCCGCCAGCGCTTCCCGGAAAGCCGCCTCCTGGCGGGCATGCGTAGCTTCGGATTCGGTGAGCCCGGAGGTGATGGTGAGATGCGGCGATCCCAACGCGACCGCGATGCCCATGCAGGCTTGGCAGGCGGCCGCCTTGGCCGCCCTATCCGCGGGATCGAGGGAGGCCAAGCCCGGGCGATGCGGCTCGGGCCCAAGCAAATGCGGCGCGCCCAAATGCACGTTGCGGAACGCCAGGCCCTTCTCCCGGTACAAGTCGCGGATGCCCTTCCAGTAAGCCGCATCGGCGGCGCGCGCCAGCATGGGCGGCGTCACCGTCAGTTCCACGCCCGTGAAAGGGGTGTTGGTCAGGAGATCGGAGATGGCGGGAAGGGAAAGGGCGTCGGGAAGGGAACCGGTGCTATAGCAGAGCATCCCAATACTCGAGCAGGACGCGTTGCAGCTGGAACTCGCAGACGGGCGTGAGCACGGAACCTTCCTGCCGATTCACTTCCCCCACCGCCTTCATGAGGATGAAGGCCATGCCCTTGCCCACTTTTTTGTTGTCCTTCTGCGCGGCCGCCAGGATCTGGCCCACGGAAATGTCTTTCGGGATGGACGGGATGCCGGTGAGGCGCGAGAGCAAGAGGCTCTGCTTCTTAAGCTCGGCCAAAGGCATGATGCCCATATGCGCCGCCAGCTGGCCCGCCACGTTGATCCCGTGATAGACCGCTTCCCCGTGCAGCAGGCGTCCATGGGAAAGCCATTCCAAGGCATGCCCCACGGTATGCCCGTACTCGAGCATCAGCCCCAGGGAGCGTTCCTTGGGATCGAGGCGGGCGATCTCGAACTTCTGCGCCAAGCTGTTCTCCAACAGGCGCGCGAGCTGGGGGGCGGAAAAGATCTCGGGAGCGGAGAAGAACGCGAGGGCTTCCTCGTAATGCCTGCCGCCCAGCAGGATGGCGTTCTTGCAATATTCCACCGCGGCGGCGCGCAACTGGCGCATGGGCTCGCTGCGCACGTAGCGGATGTCGGCTACGACGGCCACCGGCGTATTGAACACGCCCAAGCGGTTCTTGCCGCCGGCGAAATTGATCCCCTGCTTGTTCGAGACGATGACGTCGCTTTGGGCCATCAAGGTGGTGGGCGCTTGCACGAAACGGATGCCGCGATAGACGAGGGAGGCCGCCAGCCCGCCGATATTGAGGACCACCCCGCCGCCGAAATTGACCACCACGGACGACTTCGTAGCCCCGCGTTCGAAAAGCTGGGTGCAGAGCGATTCCAGGTTGGCCAGGTTCTTCTCCCCTTCCCCATCGGGAATGAGGAGGATTTCGGGAGCGAAATGGGGGGAAAGCGCCTGCAATAAGGAGGACCCGTGCAGATTGAATACGCGGGTATCCGAGATGATGAAAAGCCTGTCCGGTTTGAGTCCCTGCAACAGGCCGGGCAACCGCTCGATGGCGCCGGGCCCGAAATGGATGGGCGCATTGCCGGCCAGGGGCGATTCCCAGGTGCGGACCACGGACGCCACGTCGTTTAGTTCCGGGGCCGACAAGGTCTTGGCCACCCCTTGGGCGGCTGCTTGCAGATTTTCCTGTTTCATCGGTTTACTACCTTAATCTACTCCGGGGTCCGGGGATTGGGAAACGGTTTTCGCTTGAAAAACCTCAGCCTCACCTATTGCACCAATGTGCATCCTTTGGGGGATTGGGGCGTTTGGAGCGACCTGATCGGCCGCTTCGGGCCCATGGTGCGGGATGAGCTGGGCTGGCCGGGGATGCCCATGGGCCTCTGGTTCCCCGCTTCCTTTATAGAAGAGATGAACCGGGATCCCCGCGCCGCACGCGAACGTCTGCTGGATCATCTGTCCGCGCACGGGCTCTCCGCCTTCACTTGCAACGCGTTCCCTTACGGAAACTTCCATGATGCCGAGGTGAAGACCAAGGTCTATCAACCCGATTGGACCACGCCCGAACGCTTGGCCTATACGGTGGCCTGCGCCCGCCTACTGGCGGCGATCCTGCCCGCCGGCGCGGAGGGATCGGTCTCGACCTTGCCCTTGGGCTGGCGCGTGGGTTGGACCGCGGAGCATGGTCATCGCGCGGCGGCGAACTTGTGCGCCTTCGCGCGCGAGGCGCGCGCCCTCGCGGAAATGGACGGGCGCACGATCCGTCTCGGGCTGGAGCCGGAGCCGGGCTGCGCCCTCGAAACCACCCTGCAAGTCCGCCTTTTCTGGGCCCAAGTCTTAAGGCCGGAAGCCAAGCGCGCGGGCCTAAGCGACGAGGATCTGTCCCGTTTCCTCGGCGTCTGCTATGACACCTGCCACCAGGCGGTGCAATTCGAGGATCCCGTCGACGTTCTGGAGGCCTTCGCGGCGGACGGCATCCCCATCGCCAAGATGCAATTGTCCAGCGCCCTCGAGTTCAAGCCCGATCCGGCGCGCGCCACCCTGGAAATGCGGCGGCGTTTCGTCGAGCCGCGTTTCCTGCATCAAGTCCGCGTGCGCACGCCTGTCGGCGTGGCCGTCTTCGACGATCTGCCCCAGGCCCTCGCCGAGGGCGCGCGGCCTATCGAAGCCTTGGTCGGTTCGTCCGTCGGGACCGCGGGAGCGTCGGCGAGCTCGGCCGCAGGTGGGGCGGCGGACAAAGTCCGGGCCGCCGGCGTCCCGCCGGCCCATTTCTCTGGGCTCGATTTGTGGGACTATCCCTGGCGCGTTCACTTTCACCTGCCTATCGATTCCGATCGCATGCTCGATGCGGAGGCCATCGGCACCACTCGCGAGGATATGCTCGCCGCCTTCCAGCATGCGGTGGCCCGCAAGCTTTGCCGGCATTTCGAAGTGGAGACCTATACCTGGAGCGTATTGCCCGAAGCCCATCGTCCCGACGGAGATGCCGCCCTGGCCGCCTCCCTCGCGCGCGAACTGCGCTTCATCGAGGAGCGGGTGCCTCCGGGATATGTAATGAACGGCTGGACGAAAGGGCGCCATGGCTGATCGGAGAGGGACTTTGCATAACACCGCCGTGCTCAACGTGGTGGGCCTCACGCGCTCCCTCATCGGCCCGCATACGCCCCGCATCGCGAAATTCCTGTCCGAAGGCTGGAGCGCCCCGTTGCAGGAAGTCTTCCCCGCCGTCACCTGTTCCAGCCAGGCGGCCATGCTCACCGGCGCCCCGCCTTCGTCAAACGGCATCGTCGCCAATGGATGGTACTTCCACGATCTCGCCGAAGTCGGCTTCTGGAAACAGAACAACGGTCTCATCCAGGGCGAGAAGGTATATGAAAGCCTCAAGCGGGCCCATCCCGATTTCACCTGCGCCAAGCTGTTCTGGTGGTACAACATGTACGCGCCGGTGGACTGGAGCGTAACGCCCCGTCCGCAATATCCCGCCGACGGACGCAAGATCTTCGACGTATACGCCCAGCCCTTCGGCCTGCGGGACGAATTGGTCAAGGACTTGGGGCCCTTCCCCTTCTTCTCGTTTTGGGGACCCGGATCGGGCATCGCCTCGTCGCAATGGATCGCCGCCGCCGCGAAGAAGGTTTTCCAAAGCAAACGGCCCACTCTGAACCTGGTCTACTTGCCCCATCTCGACTACGGCCTGCAACGTTTCGGCCCGGGTGCGCCGGAAATGGCGGCGGAGCTGGCGGCCATCGACGCCGTGGTGGGCGACTTGATCGATTTCTACCGCGGCCAGGGCGTGCGCATCATGTTGGTTTCCGAGTACGGGATTTCCAAGGTGACGCGGCATACCCATCCTAACCGCATCTTGCGGCGCGCGGGCTTGCTGGAAATACGCCCCAGCCTGACCTGGGAAATGCTGGACGCGGGGGCCAGCCGCGCCTTCGCCGTTTCCGATCACCAGATCTGCCACATCTACGTGAAGGACAAGGCGCTGATCCCGAAGGTGGCCGCCCTGTTCGAAAAGGAACCGGGGCAGAAAGCCGTGCTGGTCGGCGACGCCATCGCCAAGGCGGGGCTGAAGCATGAACGTAGCGGCGACGTGATCCTGATGGCCGAGCCTGACAATTGGTACACCTATTATTACTGGGAGGACGACCGCAAGGCCCCGGACTTCGCCCGCTGCGTGGACATCCACCGCAAACCCGGCTACGATCCCGTCGAGCTGTTCCTCGATCCCGGCATCCCCGCCATCAAGGCCAAGATGGCCTTCACCTTGCTCAAGAAGATGCTGGGCTTCCGCTATTACATGGACGTGATTCCGCTGAAGCCGGAACTGGTGAAAGGGAGCCATGGGACTCCGGCGACGAACCCGGAGGAAGCGGCCCTGTGCATCTCGGAGGTCAAGGGCCTGCAGCCAGTAACGTCTACGTTACCCATGACGGCGATGAAGGAATTGATCGCCGCGCACGTGCTCCAGGGCGATTAGAGGGCGGCTGGCTCCGGCCCTACGGGAAACCGGCGCGGCGGCGGCGGTCAGAAATTCACCAGGCCGAAGGGCGCGGCGGTGCGCCCGATTCCTTAAGAGCGCGATTTTCGACGACCAGGAAAATTTTTTTATATCGGCATGGAAGTTGCGAAGGGCGTCCTATTTTTCAGGAGGTTCGCATGTCCATTCTTAAGACCCTATCGAGTGCCCCTCATCGACCTTTTTCGGCGGCCCGGTCCAAGCGCGCCTTGGCCCTAGGTTTCCTTGGCGTACTGCTGCCGTCCATCGCGGCGCGGGCCCAGACCACCACGCCCGCTTGCGGTCCCGGGGTGCGGGAAATCTTCGACTTCCACGTCGGCGATATTTTCCAGTACCGGATCTACAGTCAGGATCCTGTGGGCATGGGCCACAATAAGGAAGTCATCCGCAAATACGAAGTGGTCTCCCGGAACGAATCCGGTTTTATCCGGACCTATGATTTTTCCGGGCTGGAATCGCGCCGTTCCCTGATTGGCAACGTCGTCGCCGAACAGAGCTACAACGATTATCAAGAGACCCGCGCCTATCTGGATACGGCGGGCTCCCCGTTCAACGGGTGCCCCGGTGAAATCGTCCGGATGATTCCAGATCCCGATCTCAATATCCGCGCGGGGGGTGGTTACACCCGCGTGCAAGCTCTCCGGGGCGATACCTCGAAATTCGCTTTGGCAGGGCCGGATTTGCGCATGAAAGCCTACGGTGGCCGGGAATTGGGCAGAGTGCAAGATTCGGTCATCATCCCCGTGCTGGACTGGGATGAAGAGGGGACCTATGCCGAAGGCCTCGGGCTGGTGTACGCATACTTCAGGAGCCTTGGCCCGTACACCCGGGTTGACTTGGTCGGTTATGTCAAAGACGGGGATACGGTCGGGGTGGTTTCCCCGGATACTTCGTTTAGGCATACCACGGCCCTTCATTCTCCCGCAGCCCGTCGCACCGGAGCCGGAAGCCTTTCGGCAGAAGCCGGTGGCGTCCTCTCCGCTTACGATGCGCAGGGCCGCCAGTTGCCGGGGATGGCAAAGCGCAGGAGCCCAACCGCGGCGATGCCCCGTTTCCGGAAATGATCTTCTATCGGCCCTAAGCCGACTGAAGCGATTCCGTCATGCGGCCTGGATCGGGTGGATCAGTAATTCGCAGGAAGAGGAATCGTTGCCGATCGTCACGGTAAGGGTCCCTTCCTGATGCAGGAGACTCCATTTGTTGGTCCGCTCCAGCGAGGGCGCCAGGCCTTCCAGGAACTTAGCCTCCAGCGAGAACACCTCGATGGTTTCGGCTTTGTGGACCTTGTTCCCGCGGATTTCCTCGAGCAGGACCCGCACGTCCTTATAGGTATACACGCGCACCTGCCTGGCCGCCTTGGAAGCCTTATGCAGCTTCCGCGCGCTAGGGTTGCCGATCTCGATCCATAAGAGGATCTCCCCATGCGGCGTGGCGGCTTGGATGCAGGGCGCATCCGGATCCGAGAGCCCGCCGGGGGAAAACTCCAGGTACTCGCGGTCGTTCAGGATATAGGCGATGAGCCGGGTGAGTAGGTAGGTTTCCGATTCGGAGGGATGCCTGGCGAGCCTGAGGTCGAAGGCCTTATACACCCCGCGATCGATGTCGGAGAAATCGATTTGGAAGCGATGCAGGGAAACGGGTTGCGCCATAGGGACCGGGCGGCCCCAAAGGGACCGGGCGGGAAGGTAACAACTTCGGGGTATCCTGGATCCGGATCGCGGCCGGGGCGGCCCTACCGGGCCGGTACCAGGGTGAAGGATCCGGACATGATCAACAGTACGGTATCGGAAGGGATCGCCTTCAGGCGGAGGGAGCCAATGTAAGACGAGGACGAGGGCGGCGGAAGGGTCCATGGGTATGTATTGTAACCTGAATCGTTGACGATACTATCCGCGACCGGTAACCAGGTCCCGTCGAGGCCATCTTTACCCTTATAAGCGACCTCTAACCGCACCAGGGCGCCCGGGGCATAAGCCCAACTCACCTTATAGGATGAGCCCTGCACGAGGGTGTCGCCGGGCTGGGGAGAGACGAATTTCGTTTGGGTGGGACTCGGTTGCGGATTGACATTTATGGATAGGGTGTCCCGCACCGTGACGGTCCCGAAGGTGGCAGACAGCTCCAGGTTATAGCCGGGAGAAGCGGGGAACCGGATCGAGGTCCGCAACCGGGTCGCATCTGCGATGCGGGCGGAATCGCCCGGGGCCTTGTCCAGAAACCGCCATAGGATCGAAACACGCGTATCGTTGGAATCGGCTCCCGACAGTAGGCCTTGGATTCCGATCTCCTGTCCCGCGAAGGTCAACACGGGCGTCCCCGCGTCCACGCCAAAGCCGGCGGGCGGATTGATCGCTTCGATCCGCCCGATCGGATCCGGCGCGGCCGTGAAGGCATGTCCCGCCCGCGTATCCAGGCTTTCCCGGACGGCGTACATATACCCGTCTCCGCTCAGCATCCGCGCGGTGAAACGTCCTTCGGGTAAGTCTTCCAGAACGAAATCGCTGTCGACCAGGGTGGCCTGGAAAGGCGTGCCCGGCAGGATGATCCGCCCCAGCACGCCCTGGACGGCCTGGCGGTGCAGGCTCGCGGCGAAGCGGAGCAAAGGCTTGGGCAGCATGCGCACGCTTTTCGCGCCGACGGCCTCAAGGAAAAAGCGATGGAGGCCGGGATCATAGGAAAGCCCTGCCGCCATGGCGCCGGAACCCGAAGCGCTGCGGAAAACCAGATTGAACCGGATCAAGGTGTCGGATGCGGCCGAGACCGCCGCCGCGGACCGCTTCGCTGCCGCCGACCGCTTAGGCGCCCGCGCGGCCAGGATCCGATCGAAATCCCCGGCGGTCAACTTGAAACCCGTATTACCCTCCATGTCGAGGCGCATCAGGGGCGCCGAATCCAGGGCGGGATTGTGGTCCTGATCATAGATCTCGAGCGCGCCACGGGCCGGAACCAATTTGCCTGCATCATCGCGGAACTCGACGGGAAGCTCGGCCACGCCGGGGTTGTCCACGCCGGTGCTCCCGCCTTCGCAGCCCGTATGCATCACGGCCGGACATGCGATCAAGGACGCGACCAGTAGGGACGCAATCCGCCCCGGGAGGCGGAGACGACGTACGGGGATGAGGTTCATGCGCCCTTGCCCGGCGCGTTTTTGCCAGCCGCTTTCGCCACGGGCAAGCCCAGGCCCGGGCCCGCCTCGGATTGGCTGTTGGGGAAGAGTTGCAGGGTGAGGGTATAGATGCGATCCTCGCCCGAGTCCCGATCGACGATTTCGCGCAGCTCCTCTTGGAACGAGCCGATGCGGTCCTTGACCGCCCGGAAGCCGGTTTCGGACACGGAGAACATGAGGGCGTTGAACTGGCGGCGATCCGGCGGTACGGAATCGAGCGCTCCCATGGCCAGCCCCGCGAGATCATGCAAATGCTGCCTCGTGGCCATGGCCTTCAAATCCTTTTCCGTATACAGATGCTTGTCGGTGGCGGCATACCCCGAAGCCGTCTTCTTGATTAGCCCTAAGGTGAGCAGGAGGCGGATGCTTTCCTCGACCTGGGCCGGGGTGGCGGGCGGGAAAAGGCGCGCGCCGATGATGCCCGGATGCCGCTGCTTCTGGTCGAAGGTGAAATAGGTCCATACCGCCGAATGATGCCACTTGGTGTAGTAGCGGTACTGCGCTTCGCCCACGATGCGGGCCCGCGAGTTGCGGAACTTGGAAAGCTGGGCGAAGAAATGATTTTTCTCGATCATCCCCTTGGCCTGGTTGAACTGCACCAGCAAGTCGAAATAGCGGTAATCCCTTTCGGAAAGCGCCAGGGCCTTCCCGAATTTGATGCGGAGGTTCGCGCTCAGGTTGCGGCGGCCGTTCACCACGCCGGGAAGCAAACTGGAACACGTCGGGGGGAGGTCGGCCTCCTGCGCGAAGATGCGCTGGGAAAAGCCGGGATCGATCCCCTTGCGCCAGGCGCAATGATCGCGGATGAAATCCCGGAAATCGAGATACTGCAGGATGCGCGGCGCGGCGCCGGACCCCGGCGCGGCGGAGCGGGAAGGTTCCTTATCGTCAGCCTGCATACCCCAAGTATAATCGCCGGTTCGCGCTCCGCCCACATCGAACTGGTCCCAAGTGAGGACAAAAAATCCCTGCCCTGCCCGCAAGGATAGGCGGTAAACCGCGATTTTAATGCGGATTCCAGGTGATTTTCAGGGACATAGGTGAGGACAAAAAATCCCTCCTCTTCCGCAAGATGGTGGAAAAAAATCCCGGGCGGAAGATTAATCTTAAAGCATCCCCTAACCCGGAGGTCACATGCGCAACAAGCTCTTCATCACTCACGGAACCCTCGGCCTGGTCCTGGCCGGATCCGTATTCATAGGCTGCCAGGATTTCCTCGGCAGCGACAAAGGCAATCAGCCGGCGGCGCCATCGGGCGACAACCTACAACATGCCGCCCAGGCGCTCTCGGCCCAGGACAGCGCGAAGGATTTACCCGCCCAGGCTGCCGCAGGCACCCCCGGTACCGCCCAGGAATTGCCGGCCAATGCGCCTGGGAACACCTCGCCGGAGGGTGGCGCCCCCTCCTCGCAACCCGCCGCGACCGAGCCCGAGAAATCCGCTCCGCCACCTGCTGCGACCGCCCTGACCCCCGAACAACAGGCGTGTTTGGATGCCTATAACGTATTGCAGTCCGGCAAAGGAGACGCTTACGCGCAGGCCAAGGACATGTATGTCGGCAACAATTGCGATCAGGTCCTGGGCGCTGCGAAGCCGGACCCCCGCCCCACCTATACGCCTCCCGATACCGCGCAGCTATGCGAGATGTACCGGAAAAACGCCGTGACGCTGCCGACGACGGGAGACCCCAAGTACGACGCATACATGGCGCAGCAGGCGATCATGTGCGCCGGGTATCCCTAAGCGAAACGCTACCGGCCCCCTCCGGCCCGCCGGAACGGGGGCCTTCCTCCCCTTGAATCGGGCCGCGCCTGCAAGAACCATGGCGGGCCCGGCTTTCAGGTATTATTTCCCTAGGTTGTCGAAAGGGAGGGCATCCCGTTCGACTATCGGGTAGAGCGACCCGGATTCGCGGGCGCCTAACCTAGAGGAAATCATGAAATACCTATGCCTCATCTACGGAAACGAAAAGGAAATGGACGTGCGCCGGGAAGGCGAAAATCGCGTGATGTTGGAGGAATACTTCACCTTCACGTCGGACATCAAGAAGAACGGGAAATACCTCGCGGGCGAAGCCTTGCAGCCCACCGCCACCGCCACCACGGTGCGGGTCCGTTCCGGCAAGCTCGTGACCACCGACGGCCCCTTCGCCGAAACCAAGGAGCAATTGGGCGGCTTCTACATGATCGATGCGGCCGATCTGAATGAAGCCATCCAAATCGCCGGACGCATCCCCGGGGCCAAAACGGGTTGCGTAGAGGTGCGGCCGATCGTGGTGTTCGCCAACCCTCCGGCTTAACGGCCTTTCACGACGAAGGCGCGGTCCCCCATGCGGCAACTCATCGAGGAAACTTACCGGCGGGAATCGCGCCGCATCCTGGCGACCCTGGTGCGCCTCCTGGGCGATTGGGATTTGGCCGAAGAAGCCTTGCAGGACGCCTTCGCGGAAGCCTTGGCCCATTGGCCCGCCCAAGGCGTGCCGGAAAACCCGCGGGCCTGGCTGGTGTCGGCGGGCCGGTTCCGCGCCATCGACAAATTGCGGCGGCGGGCGCGCCAGGCGCCCTTGCCCGAAGGGTACGAGGATTTGCTCCGCGCGCCGGAGGAAGCCTTCGCCCGCGCCGAGGAATTGCCGGACGATCGCCTGCGCATGATTTTCACCTGTTGCCATCCGGCGCTTTCGCAAGAGGCCCGCATGGCCCTCACCTTGCGCGAGGTCTGCGGGCTTCCCACCGAGGCCATCGCCGCGGCCTTTCTGAGCCCGGCGGCCACCGTGGCCCAGCGCATCGTGCGCGCCAAAGCCAAGATCCGCGACGCCAAAATCCCTTTCGCCATCCCGGAAGGGCCGGAACTGGCCATGCGCATGGAAACCGTCCTGCACGTGGTCTACCTGGTCTTCAACGAGGGGTACCACGGGAGTAACGGGTCTGATCTGCTGCGGGCCGATCTCACGGGCGAGGCCATCCGGCTTGGAGAGCTCCTGCTGGAACTGGCTCCCGATCCGGAGGTCAAAGGGCTCTTGGCCCTTATGCTCTTCCAGGATTCGCGCCGGGCTTCCCGGCTCAGCCCCGAAGGCGAACTGGTGCTGCTCGAAGAACAGGACCGCGGCCTATGGGATCGGGACGGCATCGCCCGGGGCCAGACTCTGCTGGACCAGGCTTTCGCCGAGGGCCGCATCGGCCCCTATTGCCTGCAAGCGGCCATCGCCTCCTTGCACGCCGCCGCGCGTACGGCCGCCGAAACCGATTGGCCGCAAATCGCCGGGCTCTACCAGGTCCTGCGCCGCTGCGCGCCTTCCCCGGTGGTCGACTTGAACGCCGCCGTAGCCGAAGGCATGGCCTTCGGGCCGGAAGCGGGCATCCGGCGCATCGATGCCCTGTTGGAAAAAGGCGAGTTGGCCGGCTTCGCCTTGGCCCATTCCGCCCGGGCCGCCTTCCTGGAACGTTGCGGCCGGCCGGTCGAGGCCCGGGACGCGTATGCGAAAGCCCTCCAACACGTGCCAGCCGACGGCCCGCAGCGGAGATTCCTGTCGCGCAAGTTGGATTCGCTCCAAGCCTAAAGGAAACGCGATTAGGCGGGTCTTAAAACGCAGAACCGCCGGGGAATCGGAAATACGCATCTCCGCGCCGGGAAAGACCCGTCCCGATCGGGGGCGGGGAGGTAAGTTCGGTCCGGCGCAGGAGACGAATATGAAGACCCATTTTTCCGCATCCTTTCCCCTTGCCCTTTCCTTCGCGGCGGCCCTGTCGGCGCAGCCGGGCATGGCGCAAACGACGGTCGGGACCTGGACCAAGGCCGCGGTCCTCCCGGTCATCCAATCCGAATGGGACGGGGCCGCCATCGGCGACTCGCTGTTCTGCGCGGGCGGCGAGATGAAGAGGACCCCGGCCACCGATGCGAACAAGGCTTCCGACGAGCTGTGGATCTACGATGCGAAAGCGGACAAATGGATCCAAGGAGCCAACATGCCGGGCAGCCGCAATCATCCCGCGGTCTGCGCCCTGGACGGCAAATTCTACGTCTTCGGCGGTTACGACTGGCCTTGCTGCGCCAATTACCCCTGGCCCTACGGCAGTACCAACGCCTGGCAATACGATCCCAAGACCAATGCCTGGAAAACCTTGGCCAACGTCCCTCGCCGGCTGGGCGCGGGCCTGGCAGTGCCATTCGACGGCAAGATCTACGTCATGGCGGGAACCGATTCGGGCAAATACCACTCCGTCGCGTTCGCGCACGTGTACGATCCCGCGACCGACAGCTGGAAGGCGCTCGCGTCCATGAAGAATGCGCGCGAGCATACCAAAGGGGTCGTCGTGGACTCCCTCATCTACGTCATCGGCGGACATTCCGTGCCGACCGGCAGCACGACCCGGTTCAACCAGGCCGCCGTCGAAGCTTATTCGCCCAAGAGCGACAAGTGGTACGACAAGGGGACCATGCCCACGCCGCGCGGCGGCATCGGCCTGTCTTACTTGGGCGGCAAGGTCTACGTCTTCGGGGGCGAAGGGGCCGACTTCAGCCTCTTCAGCCGCATCGATCAATTCGATCCGGCCTCGGGGCAATGGGCCAAGGTCAACGATTTCCCGGACGGCGGCATCCACGGCCATGCGACCGTAACCTATAAGGGCACGGCCCATCTGGTGGCCGGCAACAATCCATCCGGGTTCGCTCCCAAGAACTACCACTACGTCTTCACCCCTCCGGCCAGCAGCGTTTCCTTGCTTCCGCCGCAAGCGAACGGAAGCCTACGCCTTTCCATGACGAAGGCGGGATGGCGCTTGGAAGGACTGGCTCCGGGAGAGCACCGTCTTGCCATCCTCGATCCCAAGGGCCGGGCGTTGCGGAAAGCGTCTTTCGCGGGCACGGGAATCGACTTGGCCGGCGCGCCCTTCGCGGGCGCCCGCTTCCTCCGCATCGAAGGGCCTGGCGGCGCCGTCGTCAGGGTCTTGCCCCCGGCGCCCTGAAACTTCCTATCCTTTCCGCATGAAGCGCGCCTTCTTTTCCCTCGTACGCATCCCCACCGTTTTCTCATCCATGTCCAACGCCTATGCCGGATGGTGGATCGGCGGCGGGCGCGGACTGGAATGGCCCTTGTGGGCGGGCGTGGCATCCGCGGCCTTGTTCATCATGGCGGGCATGGCCCTCAACGACGTGGCCGATAAGGACGTCGATGCGCGCGAGCGGCCCAATCGCCCCATCCCTTCGGGGGCCATCTCCCTACGCGCAGCCTGGACGTTAAGCTTGGGGATGATGGCCTTGGGACTGGCCATCCTGGCGGTGGCCCATCCTCTCTCCGCCCTGTTCGGGCTTGCCCTATGCGCGGCTATCTTCGCCTATAACTTCTGGCTCAAAGGCGGGCCCTTTGGGCCCGCCGCCATGGGCCTGTGCCGGGCCCTCAACCTTTTCACCGGCATGTCCCTGGCATGGAGCGCCTTCCCCGCGGTCTGGCCGGGTTCCGTAGTCTTAAGCCTCATCTCCTTATGGGCCTATATCGCCCTGGTCACCTACCTGGCGCGCGATGAGGTCGGCGGGAATTCGCGCCGCCGCGCGACCTTGTTCCTGGGCGGACAGGGATCGTGGTTCGCCGCTTGGGCCGCGGCCGGGATCCTATGGTACCGCGCCGAACGGCCGCTGGCCCTTGCCTGGCTGGCCTTGGCGATCTTGCTGCGCGATCCCCTCCGCGATCTTGCGAAAGATCCCTCGCCCAAGCATACGGGCAAGGCGGTGGGCATGCTGCTCCGTTGCGTGCCCCTCGTAGACGTGGTCGCTTTGTTCGCCAACCAGGTTCCCTGGCAATACGCAGCCGCGGGCGCCTTGTGGATCCTGCCCGCCTACGCGGTAGGGAAATGGTTCTATAGCACTTAAGGGTTCAATAGCCCTTATAAGGCGTTAAAGCACCCGGGCATACAGGATTTCATCCGCCACCACGCCGTCCTTCAAAGCGCTTTTCCGCAAACTTCCTTCCGCCACGTAGCCGCACTTTTCCAACACCCGCATCGAAGCCCCATTCCATTCCAGGACATAGGCGGATAAGCGGCGCAGACGGAATTCCCGGAAGGCGTATCCGGTGAAGGCGGCCAGGGCCGCGGTCATGATCCCGCGCCCCCAAAAGGGTTCTCCCAGCCAATAGCCGATTTCCGCCGTGCCCACATGCACGTCGGACCCGGGGATGATCCCGATCCCTCCGGCCAGCGCGCCGCCCTCCGCCACGATGGCGAAGTGCTGGCAGGGTAGCTGCCGCGTTACGGCCCGGATCCAAGCGCGGGCGTCCTTTTTCGCGTAAGGGTGCGGGAAGGCGTCGCGCAGGTTCCGCCAAATCGCCCGGTTATCCGCCAGGCGCGCCAAGGCGCTGACGTCGGAGGGGAGCCAAGGGCGGATGCACCCTCCCGGGAAGTCGATGCCCATCGGCCCAAATCTAACTAAGGGAAAGCCCTACAGTTCCCACCCGATTCTTCCGATGATGATAAGGCAAAACGTCCTTTCTTCGTGAGGCCCATCACGCGCAGGGGTCCCCCCGGTTCCATTTCCACTCAGAGCTAAAGTTTTGATCCGCCCCCTCCGAAAACCCATACTGGAACAGGGAGGCATTCAATGCGCAACGTCAAACAACATCTTATCCACCTCACGGCCGCGGCCGCCGCGGCCATCTCGCTTGCGGCCTGCGGATCCTCGCCGAGATCGGTCGACGACCCCGCGTCCAGCGAGGCCAACGCCACGGTCAAATCGACCATCGTGCTGGGAAAGGTGGGCACGCTTTCCAAGACCTCCGCCATCAACCTGCAGAAACTGATCCTGACCGCCGTTTCCAGCGCGACCCCCCCGGACACCGTGCGCGACACGGCCACGGTCTCGGGTAATTCCCAGGTTACGGTGCTGCGGGTGCTGACCCTGGCCCCTCTCCGCAATTGGACGGTTTCCGCGGTTTCCAAGGACGCCAAGGACTCCATCATCCATCAGGGATCGACTTCCCCCTTCTTCGTGAAGCCCGCCGACACCGCCGAGGTGACCTTGAACCTGACTTCCCGTTTCTCCATGTACCAGGCGAACTTCAATACCCTTCCCGATAGCATCAGCTCGAGCGTCTCGGGCACGGGCAAGGACAAGTTGAACCTGAACCGGGTGACCTTGCTGGTCGACGGCGTAATCAAGGCCGATTCCGTCCTGTCCAGCGGCTTTTTCTCCGGAAACCAGAGCGTTTCGGTCTTCTGGGATTACATCGCCCCGGGCAGCCATACCGTCACCCTGGAAGCGTACGGCGTGCTCCACACCTACTCCGGCAAGCTGTATAGCGGCTCCCAGACCTTCACCTCCACCGCCGGCACGGACGATACCCGCAGCGTAACCTTGAACTGGGTCGGCCCCACCACCGGCACCGGCAAGCTCACGGTCACCATCGGCAAGGTCGGAAAGGTCACCATCAATGGCGGCCTCCCCGGAACCGTCATCCCTTAATCCCCGATTCCTCCCTCCCTTACCTCCGGCGCCTCCCTCCGAGGCGCTTCCCTATTTTCCCCGGCCCAAGATCCGCAAATGCCTTCCGTCGCCCATCCCTTAGGTGATGGCCGTAGCCGGGATCCGCCCCCATAATGGAGTCCATGCGGGCCTCGGCCCGTGTTGGGAGCCTTGGCAATGGCTGATGAAATTTCGAATGGAACCAATCTCGTTCCGCCGCGCTCCGATCGCCGCACCTTGGCGAAGATGCGCAGCAAGTTGGCCTCATCCGGACAACGGGGCAAGCGGCCCGAGATGACACATTTCGTCGGGCCCAAACGTCAAATCCGCATCTGGCCGTTCGTGATCGGTTTGGCGTTGGCGCTGGCCGGAATGGAATTCGCGATGTACACCCGTCAGGACAGCGGAACCGATGCCTCCGCCGGACGGTCGAATAGTTCGGCGCGCCTGGCCCCTCCCCCGGGACTTTCCCTGGACGAACAGGCCCGCTTCTGGTGCTATGCCGTATACGATTATCCCAAGCTGAAATCGCGCTTCAAGCCACCCAGAGGCTCGGTGTTCGACATGAAGGAAGCCCGCGCGAACCTGGAACGCGTGTTGGCGGAGGATCTCGGCAATTCCGTTCGTAACGAAATATTCGTCTACCAACAGGCGCATCCCGATCGGTCCGTCGTCAAATCATCGTCAAAGCCGAGCACCAAGAAAAAGTAACCGGCTCGCCCTTTCCCTCTTTTCGGCCGTAACACGCTTCCTCCCGGGGCGGCCGATGATTAATTGAATCTCCCCGCAAATCTGTTTACGTTCTCCCTTCGCGCCGCGGGCGGGGTTCCTACTTGGGACGTCCGCGGCAATTCGGGGAGCGGCAGTGGGATTTGGTCTATTCTGGATGGCGATGGGAGCGGCAGGGCTCGCCTCCGCCGCGCCCGCCCCTTCCCCTAGTAACGTGCACATGACCGGTATCTTGCGTGATACCTCTTTTGCCGCCGGGGCCGCCCTGCGCCTGGAGGTCCTGGAAACCGGCGACACCTTATCCGTGGCGCCGGGGAAGCCGTTCCGCATCGATCTGCCCCGCGATACGGTATGGAACCTCTGCTTCAGCGCGCCGGTCGATAGCTTCCGCGCGGCCTCCCAGAACCGGGCGGTTCAGGAGGGAGGGATCTCCGCCCAGGGGGGTCGGGCGCCCTCAGAAGGACGCTTGGAAAAATGCTTCGAGGTCCGCCTGGTCGGGAATGACACCGCCTTTTCCGCCGACATCGGCGATCAGCCCTCCATGGTGGTCCAAGCCCCGCGGGCCGCGGCCCCGATCGCAGCCGCGCCGGACTCCGTCGCGAGAGATACCGGAGCGACCCAGTACAAATCCGAAGAGGCCGTGCAATTAAAAAAGGTTCTGGTGCGCGCCCAACGCGCGCCCAAGCGGTCGTTGGGCAAATCCACCGTCTCGGCAAAGCTCATCAAGCGCATGCCGGGCCTGGCCGAAGCCGACGTCATCCGCTCCATCCAGGCCCTGCCCGGGGTGGTCGCCAGTTCGGATTTCTCCACCAAAATCTACGTGCGCGGCGGAGGTTCGGATCAGAACCTCATCCTCTTGGATAAGGCGGTGGTGTATTCGCCCGTGCATTTCTTCGGGCTCTTCTCCACCTTCCTGGTGGAAGGCATCGATGAAGTCAACTTCTATAAGGGCGGCTTCCCGCCCGAGTACGGCAATCGGCTTTCTTCCGTGCTGGACATCAAATCGCGCGAGGGCGGCACCGATAGCGCCCAGACGTGGGAAAAGGGATCCTCGCTCCAAGTCAGCACCTTCGCCTCCCAGATCCATACCGAGGGCCACCAGGGCCCCGTGCGCTGGCTGGTGGCCGGCCGCCGCACCTATATCGATCAAGTGCTGACGTTACTGCGGGACCAGGGACTGACCGATCTCGATCTCGACTATTACTTCTACGATCTGCAAGGCAACGTCCATTACGATATGTCCAAGAACGACGGCTTCATGCTTTCCTGGTACAACGGACGCGACGAACTGAACTTCACCCCCTTCAAGGTGGACTGGGGCAATACCGTCATCCCGCTCAATTACGACGGGGTTCTGGATAAGCACCTGACCACCCATGCGACGGCCTCGTACAGCCTTTTCAGCCAAGACTTCAGCCTGGAACATATCTTCGCGTTCTACAACCGCATCGCGACCATCAATTACAAGCAGTCCCTGGAATATACCGGCATCGACGGCCACCGCCTCACGGCCGGGCTCGATCTCAATTGGATCGAGACGATATTCCGGAACGATCAGATCATCGCCAAGATCCTGCTCCGCGATCGCACGACCTTCTTCCTGAACAGCCTGTTCTTCGAGGACAAGTGGTCTCCGGGCGCGACCGAGCTGACGGGCGGCTTGCGGTTGACGCAATCGACCGTGCTGGACGTACCGGGAGTGGAACCGCGCCTCTCCCTGAAATACAAGCTGCCCCACGCCCAGGCCCTCGATTTCCACGTCGGCTTCTATCAGCAGTACGTCAACTCCATCCAATTCTCCGATCAGGAAAGCATCAACGAGTTCTATTACCCGGCCAAGAAAGTCTCGACGCAAACCGTGAACCCCACCTCCTCCCTCCTTTTCTCCGCCGGTTACGGCATCGACAAGGTCAAGGATACCTGGGACTTCACCTTGGAAGGCTATTTCAAGACCGTCAACCACCTGCCCGTCTACTCGCCCAATGACGTGCCCGACTCCATCCTGCTGGATGTCAGCCGCGATTTGGGCGATCTCTTCCGCGAGGCCAACGGCTACAGTTACGGCTTCGAAGCCTCGCTCCGCAAGCCGGAAGGCCTTATCTTCGGAGGCCTATCCTATTCCAACGGCACCGCCGTCATCCGGGAGGACGCGCATAAGGATCAAGCCTACTTCCCTTCCTGGCATCAACCCCATAGCCTCAAGGCCGATCTCGCCATCAACCTTTTGGGGAAGGACGGGCTGTTCGTGAAGAGCGGCCGCAAGTACCTGCGCATGTCCAGCCAATTGAAATACGCCACCGGCCTGCCGTACACGGAATACGTAGGCTATTCGGACGCGCATCTTTTGGACCAGAACCAGGGCCGGCAAGCGGGAGGGCCCAATCCGGAATTCCAGGACAACATCGATCTGCTGCGCGGCAACCGCAACGCCGCCTTCGTCCCGGCGTATTTCCGATGGGACTTGAAGCCGGTGGATTGGGGCCGGGAAGGCAAATGGAATTTCTCGTGGACCCTCCTCAACATCACCGATCATAAGAACATCTTCTTCTATACTTACGATCGGCAAGCGAACCCTCCCAAACGCATCGAGATCACTCAATTCCCCTTCTTCCCCTTCCTGGTGAATTATGAGTACTACTTCTAGGTTCCGCGCCGCTAAAGGCGGGATCGGCTTACTGGCTTTGGTTGTCGCGGCTTGCATCCAAGGGCCTTGGGACTACTATCCCGAGAATCCGGCGACCTTCCGCGGGGTATTCGCCACCGCCTACGTATTGTCCGGCAAACCGTTGGAACAAGTCTGCTTCGAACGCATCCTGGACGTCGACGAAGAGCATACCCAAGCCTTCGCCTGGTATGACAGCGCCGACGTGCGCATCTCGGGACCTTTCTACGCGCGCGGTACGGACTCGACCGCGGGGAAATCCCTAGAGATGGTGCTCTCCCCCGTTTCCGACACCCCCAACTGCTTCAAGGGAGACCCGACCCTGCTCGCCGAGCGCGGCCAAGAATACGACTTGCGGGCCCGATTCACGTGGGACAGCGCGGGAACGCGGACCCGTTCGCTCCTGACGGGGACGGCGCACGTTCCGAAGAATTTCCGGATCCATGATTCCGCCGTCGCGCCGACCCTGGCCTTCTCGGGCGGCGTTCCGGATACGATTTTCGATCCCGTCTTTATTTCAAGCTTACCCAAGTCGATCCTGGATTCAATGACGGCCCAATTCGGAGACACCTTGGTCAAGCTTCTCATCGATTCGACCGGCCGCGGCGCCTACCTGAAGCAGCATGGGGATGCGATCCAAAATCGCCTGCTCGAATTGATCCAAGAAGCGCAGCAGCCTTATCCGAAGGATACGACCCTGTATTACCTGAACGGCGAGCTCAATACCCTGTCCCACTATTTCAGTTCCGATCATAGCGAGGACGTTGGGGCCGTGCTCATCACCCAGCGTTTCGATCCCAATAGCGAACGCCCGGAGACCCGCTTCGATTCGCCCTTCGGCGGGAAACCGGATACCAGCCGGTATTACTTCCCGGGCAATATCCGGCGGCTGTTGATCTACCCGAACGCGACCGGCGCCAAAGGCTGGAACCTGCTCGATAGCATGGGCGTGGTGAATACCTGGTTCTTCACCTTGCTGAACCGGTTTTACTTCTACGGGTTCGAAAAAGCCTATTATGATTTCCACGCCAGCGCGACCGAGGTGCAGGGAGGCGGCGGATCGAACGGGGATCCGCGCGTAAAGCCCCGCTATAACGTGCAGGGCGGGGCCGGGATCTTCGCGGGAGGCATCCCCGATTCCTTCGACTTGCATATCATACACGATCGGTTCACCAAGGCTTATCCCTTGCCGATCGCCCATGTCTACGCTTGCGAAAAGGACGGTTGGGGCGATTCCAAGGATTGCCGCGATTTCTATCCCGAATATTGCCGCGACCAGGCTTGGCGGCCCGCCATATGCCATGCGGATGCCATCCGCCTTTGCCTGGACACCGCGGCCGCCCGGGATTCCACCGGCCCCCATTGCGATTCCGTCGCCATCATGGCCCGTTCCGATACCGTCGCCGCCCCCATCGGCCAACTCATGCATTGCGTGGAAAAGGATTTCCCGGATGAGCCCGCCTGCGCCGGCCCGCGCACCGCTTGCCTGGAAACCAAGGGAAAGAATGACTGCAAGGATTGGTTCTGGGATTATTGCCAGGATCACGATTGGAGGCCGTTGGATCTTTGCGGCCCCGCCTTGGCTTCCTATTGCCGCGATAAGCCCAGGCAATCGGAAACCCTTTGCCGCAACGCGGACGCCTGGTGCGCCGCGAACGCGGATTCGCCCTTATGCAAATGAAGGAAGGAATTTCAGCCATGCATCGAACGCATAGAAACGGCGCCAAAGCCGCGGTCGTTATGGCCGCGACGTTGTTGGCCCTGTCATCGCCGCGCGCCCAGGATGCCGACGCCACGCCGCGCCTGGAGGCCGATCTCCAGAAAGCCCGCGCCGAGGTGGAGAAGTCCAAGAAGGACGTCCAGAAGGCGGAAGGCGATCTGCGCAAGACCGACTCCCTGGTGCGCGACGAAAACGATCGGGCCGCCGCCGCCGAGCAGCGCGCCGGGAAGGACCGCGAGCGGCGCGAGAAGGAGAACGCCGCCCTGCAGGCCCGGGTGCAAGAGACCCAGGCGAAGGTCGATCAGGAAAGGGCCGCGTCGAGCCGTAAGCAAAACGACGAAGACGAAATCAAGTCCCGCCAGAAGCGCCTGTCCCTGGTTTTGGCCGGTTATTGCGATTCCCTGGCCCGCCGTATCGAAGGCGGGCTGCCCTGGGACAACGAAGCCCGCCTCGATCGCGTGCGTTCGCTTAAGAAGGATCTGGAGGCCGGATCGGCCACCGTGGACGAGGGCTTCGCGCGCCTCAACGCCCTGCTCAAGGACGAAGCGAAAAGCGGCGACGAGATCGCCTTGTTCAATAAGCCCATCGCCCGCAAGAACGGGGAAATGGTGAACGCGCAAGTGCTCAAGATCGGGAACCAATGGCTGGCTTATATGGACGAAGAAGGCAAACGCTTCGGCATCCTGGAAAGGAAGCCCGGGGGAGCGTGGGAGTGGCGCGAGGATCCCGGCTTCGCGGAGAAGAACCGCATCAAGGCCGCCATCGAGATCAAGGCCTCCAAGCGGCCCCCGAGCTTGGCCGTGCTGGATCTGGGCATCGCGCCCGGCGCCCTCCCGATTCCCGCCTCCCATCCGGCCCCGGTCTCACCGGCCCCGTCCGCGCCGAAAGGAGCCAAGTGATGTTCTCCGTCGCCCTTCGCACGATTCGGTATCCGTTCCGGAAGAGCTTGGGAATCGCCGCCTTGTTGGCCGCCTCCATGGCATTCGGTAAAGAAGACCCCCAAGCCATCCAACGCCAAGCTTTGGCGGACTTGCAAAAGGAATTGTCCTCCTTGGAGAACTTGAAAGCCGAAAAGCTGGACGCGTTAGAAAAGAAAGAGGCCGAACGTTGGGACGCGCGCTATCGCGCGGCCGCCCGCGCCAAGGAGGACGATGAGCGCGCGCGCTCGTTGGAAGAGAAGTATGGCCGCCTGGCATCGGATCTCACCCGCACGGAGGAGGACCTGGTCAAGGCGCGCAGCGAGGCCAAGGACAAGGTCGATGAGGCCGCGGCTGTGCGCGCGGGCTGGGACGGTTTCAACGCCTCCCTGAAACGCGCCATCGACGGCGCCGCCGAAAACCTCTCCTTGGACGTTCCCGTGGCGCTGGAGGATCGCACCTTACGCCTGTCCAAGGCTTCGGAATTCATGGCCGCCAAAGGCGGGGCGAATACGCAAGATGCCCTGGCGGCCTTTCTGGACGCCTCGCTTCTGCGGGTAGATCAGACCCTGAAGCAAAGCCTGGAAGATCGCCAAGCCGTATTCGGGGGAGGGCGGCCCGCCTCCGCTTGGCGGCTGCAACTGGGGACCGTCTTCGTGGGCGAATTGGAGAAGGGAAGCGAAGGCGGAAACGGCAGGCCCGGCGAATCCCAGATCCTGCTCCGCACCGGCAACCTCCAAGGAAAAACCTTCGTATGGCGCAACGATCTCGCGGGCGAATACAACCGCATGCTTTCCACCGCCATCTCCGGCGCTGCCCAAGGTAAGACCGTCCTGGCCCTCCCTCTCGACGTTCTGCAATTCAAGAGCCTCGGCTCGGGTTTCGTGAAGGGCGAAGAGCTCTCCTGGCAGTCCCGCTTCGCCGCCTGGTTCAAGGCCGGCGGCGTCACCTTGTATCCGCTCTTCGCGGTCGGCATCCTCTCCCTATTCATGATCCTGGAACGTCTGGTCTATTTCGCCCGCAAGAACACCAACGCCCGGTCCTTCACCGCGCGCTTCCTCTCCCTGGCCGAAGCCCGCCGCTGGCGGGAAGCCAAGGAAATGTGCTCCCGGTCAGGCAGCGCGCTGGCCCGTACCTTAGGCGCCCTCGCCGATAAGGCCGAGCAATCGCGCGACGCCGCCGAGAAGGCCGTCCGCGAAGCCTTGCTGCGCGAAGTCCCCGCCCTGGAAAAGCGCCTGCCGCTGATCGCCGCCATGGGCGCGGCCGCTCCCCTGCTGGGGCTGTTGGGCACGGTTAGCGGCCTGGTGAACCTCTTCAAGGTGCTGAACCAATTGGGCGCCAATGATCCCAAGGTGCTCGCCGGCGGCATTTCCGAGGCCTTGATCAATACCGAAACCGGCCTCGCCATCGCCATCCCGGTGCTGTTGATCCACGGGTTCCTGAACGAGCGGATGGACGGCATCAACGCGGCCATCAGCAGCAGCGCCATGGAAGTCCTGAACAAGGTTTGGCCGAAGGGTTAGATGTTCTCCGTCATCTACGAAACCTGGCAGCAGGGAGGCTTGGTCCTCATTCCCATCGTCGCGGTGGGCTTCTGGGGCTTTTGCCTGATCCTGTCCACCTACGCCGAGCTCGGCGCCGGCCTTTGGCGCACCAATCTGAACTCGCTCTTCGAGGACGTCCGCGGCCGCTTGGCCGCCGGCGACCGGGAGGCCGCGCGCCGCTTGGCCTCCCGGGCCCCGAAACTCGTCGGTTACGGTCTCTCCTTGGCTCTCGATCACGGCGGCCTCGATGAGGCCTCCCTGCGCCGCCTGCTCTCCGAAAAGCTGGCCCTGGCCCTGTTCCAACTCGAACGCCATCTTCCCCTAGTCCGGGTGATGGCCGCCGCCGCGCCCCTATTGGGCCTTCTCGGCACCGTCAGCGGGCTCATCCATACCTTCCGCACCATGACCGAGTACGGCAACGGCAATGCCGTGCTCCTGGCCCATGGCATCTCCGAAGCCCTCATCGCCACCCAAAGCGGCCTCTTGCTCGCCATCATACTCATCCTGCTCGGGCAGCGCCTGGAAGGCCGCGTGCATTGGCTGCAGAACCAGGTGGAATACGGCATCAGCATGATGTTGAACCAAATCTATTATCCCAAGGAAGGAGGGGCCCCATGGAGCCGTTCCTGATCGAGACCAAGAAGCGCGGGGGCTTCGAGCTTAACGTGGTGCCCCTCATCGACGTGGTGTTCGTGCTGCTCATCTTCACGATCCTCACCTCGTCGCTCACCAAGGAAACCGGCGTCACGGTGGACAAGCCGCAAGCGCAGTCCGCGGGCGAACTCAACCGCCAAAGCATCCTGGTGGCCATCACGCGCGAGGGAACCGTGCACGTGAACGAGCGTCAGGTGGATCTGGAAAGCCTGCAAGACGTGCTTCGCCGCATGCTGGCCGAGAACGCCTTGGGGGAGGTCGTCCTGATCGCGGACCGCGAATCGAACACCGGCCTGCTGGTCACCGTCATGGACGCCTGCAACCTGGCCGGCGCCAAGAAGATATCCGTCGCGGCGATGAACAAGTAGCCATAACCGGGTAAGTTGAAACCAGTAGTAAGATGAAACTATTACGCAACCTGTGCATCGGTGCCGCCGCGCTTTTCCTGAGCGCCCTGCTCACCGTGCTCTTTCCCCTGCTCAATCAGGCTCTGAATGGCGCGTCCATCGCCAAAGGCCCTCGCATCGTAGCGCAAGTTTCCCTGAAGCAGATGGAAGCCGCGCGCCAGGATGATCAACCCAAGCGCAAGCTCAAGCAGCCCCAGCGCGCCCGTCCCATGCAGACCATGGCCAAAGCGGGCCCCCGCTTCGCCATGGATTTGAGCGTCGGCGGCCTGGAGGGCGCATCGGTCCCGATGGACATCGTCAATCGGCCGAGCGGAGGCGGAGGCCAAGCGCAAGGCGAAAACGGGGACGTGGACGAAAAGCCCCAACCGACGGCCCCGCCGCCCTTCCGTCTCCCCCAGGAAATCCGGGCGGCCGAGAAAGACGCCTATCTCGTGTTGTCCTTCTGCGTCGATCCCTCGGGCCATCCCTATGAAGTGCGCGTAACCGAAGAGAAACCCTCCGGGTTGGGCCTGGCCGAAGCCGGCCGCGAAGCCCTTCGGCAAACACTCTTCAAGCCGGCCAAGAAAGGCGGCCTCGCCGTCGCATTTTGCGGCCTAGAGCAACCCTTCGAAGTCAGGTTCAATAATTGATGCGCGCCATGCCTGCTCCGTTGAAGATGATGTTCGCCGCCCTGCTGGCCGCCTTGCCCGTTGCAGCCGCCCCCGGCCAGTCCGTGCCCCGCCCGACAAGCCGTAGCGCCATGCCTGCGCCTCTGCTCGCCCCGGCCCAGAGCGCGGTCGATCTGGTCAATCGGGGCAACCTGCTCTATGCCAAAGGCGAATTCGCCAAAGCCCTCATCCTCTATCGCAAAGCCGAAACGCGCGGCGCCGATGCCGGCACGGTATCCTTCAATATCGGTAATTGCCTTTACCGTTTGGAAAAACTTCCCGAAGCCGCCGCCGCATTCCGCAAGACCGAGCGCCTCACCGACGGAAAATACCTTCCTGCCATTTTCAATTTGGCCGCCGTCCTTTTCCGGTTGGAACAATACGGCGAATCCATCGCCGCGTATCGCCGGGCCCTCAAGCAGGACCCCGACAACGAAAGCGCCTGGCTCTACCTGGCAGATGCATACGCGCGCACCCATGACTACATCGGTTCGCTCCAGGCTTTGGAAAAAGCCCGCGGGCTCGACCCCGATGATCTCAGCATCATATACCAGATGGCCGAGGCGCATGCCTCCATGAAGGAATACCCCCAGGCCGTGGCCCTTGTCCGGGAAGCCTACTCCCGTAAGCCCTCGGAAATCGATTTCCTTTTCTACATCGGCGATCTGTACCGGGCCGAAGGTGATCTGGAAGCCGCCGCGGGGGCTTACCGCGAAGGCTTGGCCCTCCGCGAGAAAGATCCCGACAACCTTTATAAGCTGGCCGACGTCTTGGCCCAGGACAAGAAACCCTTCCTCGCCATGGATTGCCTGCAAAAGGCGTTGGACTTCAAACCCGCATTCTCCGACGCCGCGGTTTTCCTAGGCAATTTGGCCACGGACGCGAAATGGTTGGATCGCGCCGAAACCGCTTACTTACAAGCCCTCAAGGCCGGAAACAAAGAAGGGCTCGAAGGATTGCGCAACCTGGCTTACGAGTACCATACCCAGGGACGCGATGACCGCGCCACCCAAATCCTGGAAAGCGCCCAACCATTCCAGCCCAAGGACGCGACCTTACAGGCCGAAATCCGCCAGTACCGGGACCTGTCCGTTGAAGGCAAATCCACCGAACGCAAATAGGCCCGGCGTTGCTTGGCAACCGTAAACTTCGGCCCTCAAATCCTTACCACGCTATTTTGTCCCGCTGCTTAGGTTTCACAGCCTTCCAATACGCATGTTTGAGAATAACAGGGCGCTCATTCGATCTTGGGATGGAAACTCGCCATGGCTATCGATTGATATTATGCCCGGGCGGAGGCGCACCATGGATCACCGAAGATGCTTTATAAGATCTACCAGGTTTGATATCTGCCGAATCCCAATTCCATAATAATAATTTCGTCGATTAATATTAGAATAGCCTGCATCCCGACATCAGTGGGCCCTCGATCATCAGTTCCAAGTCGGCTAGTTCGCCCGGAATATTTGGGTCATCAAAAACATCCTTGATACGACATTGACGTTGTTGCCGTAAAGTGATTTCCTCGCACTTGCGAAAGAAAACTATCCTAGCCCAAGAGGGGTAGGAGGGAAATCCCGACGACCGTATTCAGCAAAATGCCTTACGTCATGAAGGCTTCCCTCCCAAATGGACAGATGAAGCTGGCCCGGGCAAAGCCCACGAAGGGATTAAAAAAGTGGTCACTCGGGTTACCACATGTGTTTTTCCGGTTCGGCGAAACAGGCTCTGTCAATTGTGGATTTTTCGTGGAGCACTTTAGATGCGCGCTTCCACTATCTTTCGTTTTGTTCGAGCCTTAGCAAAGGGCTAAATACTGCCTGACTAATTATTGTATCTATCATAGCTATTTCATCTGACTGATCCATTAAACCCTGCGCTGATGCCTTTACTGTCCAGGTAAATTGAGCCAGATATATTTTTTTTGGCAGGGCCGTATGCGCTAATTGCCAACTGAAAATCTCGATTGCTTGCCCTGATTCCTTGCTATTACACCTCGAAAAGAGCAACCCGTTACCATTTGCGACCTTGTTTAATCGAGCACCTTTTGGAATTGGCTGAGCAAGCAGTACGTCAAGTCCGTTTTCAAATCGGCGTCCCGGCGGAGCCGCCAATGTTAAGACGTTTAATCTTAGGATTCCCGTTTCTCCACCTTCTTCGTAAAACGTCCCGCCCCCATTTGATTCGTATTCCTCTTTCCATTGTTCTGGAATAGAAAAGCGGATAACTCCACCTCTATATTCGATCGATCTCATTGCTCGTGAATTCATTTACAGAAAAGAATAGATTCGTGTGAATACAATGGAATTCATCTAACTTTCGATTTTCATTTTTTGTACATTTTCTATCGTCTTTGTGCCGCTGCGCACTTTATTCCTGACCAATCGGAGACATCGTGGACACTCAGTTCCTCTTGTACCGACCTAGATTGTCTTGAATGCGCAGGACCTTCTCGTCCAGATAACCCAACATTTTCTGCCTGAATATACTCTCCAGATTCCTTCATCCACCGGCTCCAAACCCACCCACTTTTCACTAAGGGATAATCCCATCCGCTTATCTTCTCCGGGAAGGACAAGGACCGGGGTGAGGCGGTGTGGACCTTGACCGGCGGCACCTTGCCCAGGGTTGAATGGGGCCTTATCTCGTTGTAGAACTGTACGAAGGCATTCAACTTGCGCTGCTGTCCCTGGAGGTTTTAACCC